>JAOUFL010000209.1 GCA_029858245.1 Candidatus Zixiibacteriota bacterium | reverse complement strand
ACTTGCCCCTGAAATCGTGCAGAATGTGGTTTCTTATGATGTGATCATAGAAGTATCAAACCCTGATCTCCTGTTAAAACCGGGAATGACTGCCAATGTAACCATACTGGTAGACCAGAGAGAAAATGTGCTTAAAGTCCCTTCTGGTGCTTTTCGCTACCAACCAGCACTGGAGAGGAAAAAATCTTCTCCTGGAGGGAAGGAGACAAATCTGATGGCTCGTAATACCCCTTCTTCTGATACCAGTGCAAATAAGTCAAAACCCGAAGGTTTCAGGAAACCAGATCAAACTGTCCTCTGGATTCTTAATTCTCAGGGAATGCCTGAGCCAGTTCCAGTTCAGATCGGGATATCAGATGGAACCTTCGCTCAGGCTATTTCGGATAGTCTTAAAGAGGGTGATAAAGTTATCACAGGGGAAAGCAATTCTAAACCCTCCTCTGACAATCAACAACAGGTAAATCCCTTTACTCCAAGCTTTAGAGGAGGCAGGAGATAAAATTGTTCATATCAACAGAAGATCTATTTAAAATTTATAAACTCGGTGATTTTGAGATTAATGCCCTGCGGGGGATAAACCTCTTTATAGAAAAGAGTGAGTTTGTAGCCATAATGGGACCTTCCGGCTCGGGGAAATCCACCTTAATGCATATCCTGGGATGTCTGGACCGGCCCACAAGAGGCAGATATTTACTTGACGGAGAAGATATCTCCTTATTAGATAGAAACAGCTTAGCCCGGATACGAAATAGTAAAATCGGATTTGTCTTTCAGTCATTTAATCTTTTGTCCAGAACCACTGCTTTAGAGAATGTAGAGTTACCCCTGCTGTATAATGGAAATTCCTCTAAGGATAATATTGAAAAGGCTAAAAGGGCATTATCCTTGGTGGGTCTGGAGGGAAGGGAAAATTCCTATCCCAATCAGCTTTCCGGAGGTCAGCAGCAGAGAGTAGCAATTGCCCGTGCTCTCATAAACAACCCGGCTATAATCCTGGCAGACGAGCCTACCGGGAACCTGGATACCAGAACCTCTGTGGAGGTAATGGATATATTCCAGTATCTGAATAAAAGCGGAATCACGATCATCCTTATCACCCACGAAAAAGACATCGCCTCTTATGCTAAAAGGAACATAACTTTCAGGGATGGAAAAATCATAAAAGACGAGATAGTCCCCAATCCAAAAATAGCTAAGGAGGAACTTCTCACTTTGCCAGTAACAGATGTAAAGGAGACGATATGAGGTATCTTCAGATCCTGAGGGTTGCCTATAAGGCTTTAAGCAGGAATAAGATGCGCTCCAGCCTGACCATGCTGGGGATAATAATCGGTGTGGGTGCGGTAATCGCTATGGTGGGTATAGGACAGGGTGCAAAAAAGATGGTCGATACCCAGATAGCCTCCTTGGGAGACAATCTCTTAACTATATTTCCAGGAAGTCAATTCCATGGTGGCGTCAGATCAGGTGCTGGCACTATGACTACCTTAACTGAAGAAGACGCTAAAGCCATTAAGGAGAACTGTTCTGCAGTTTTAAGGGTCTCACCTGTGGTTCGGACCGGAGCTCAGGTAGTGGCAGGAAATCTTAACTGGGGAACCAGAATCGAGGGGTATTCCCCTGATTTTGTTTCCATCCGCTCCTGGTCCCTGGCTTCTGGAACTTTTTTCACTGACCAGGATGTCAGAGGAGCTACTAAGGTCTGCGTTTTAGGAAAAACTGTGGTGGATAACCTCTTCCCGGGGCAGAGTCCTGTAGGAGAGATCATCAGAATCAATAAGCTCCCTTTCAGGGTAATAGGGACATTAACTCCAAAAGGACAGAATGCCTTTGGTCATGACCAGGATGATCTAATAATCGTGCCCTATACCACAGCCCAGAAGAAAATCATGGGAATAACTTTTATTAACTCTATTATCGCCTCAGCCACAGACCGAAAACAGATCAATTTAGCTGAGGAGCAGATAACCCAGCTTCTTCGTCAAAGACATAAAACACCTCCCGGAGAGGAGGATGATTTCAGAGTCAGAAGCCAGTTAGATATTGCCAGTGTGGCTGGTTCAACCTCTGGTGTAATGACTATTCTTTTAGGAGCCATAGCCTCAGTCTCCTTGATAGTCGGGGGGATTGGGATTATGAATATTATGCTGGTCTCGGTGACTGAAAGGACCAGAGAGATAGGCATAAGGATGGCAGTGGGAGCCAAATCCAAGGATATATTAACTCAATTTTTGATAGAGTCTATGGTGTTGAGCCTTTTCGGAGGTATAGTAGGTATAATTTTAGGGATTTTAAGCTCTCAATTGATCTCGATTCTTTTGCATTGGCCTATTTTCACCTCAGTCCCAGCAGTAGCCTTATCCTTTTTCTTTGCCGGTTTTGTAGGAGTCTTCTTCGGCTTCTACCCCGCCAGAAAAGCCTCCAATTTAGACCCCATTGAGGCTTTAAGATACGAATGATAAATTCGTAGTGCGACCCTTTAGGGTCGCCAGTAGGGATGGGGTCACCCCGCCCAATAAAATAAAGGGCGAGGAAACCTCGCCCCTACAAGTCACAAACTGCGGTCATCATAAATTTTTTGCAACAGATGAACATCCAAAAGCCTCCCGAATTTTCGCCCAACTTCCCTCATAACTCCTATATGCTCAAAACCCACCGATTTGTGAAGATGAATGCTTGCCTCTCCACCCTCAGCCACTCTGGCTATTACTGTGTGAAGACCTGCTTTCTGACCTTTTTGCAAAACTTTTTCCAAAAGCTTCTTCCCAACTCCTTTGCTCTGGAATTCCTCCTTGACATAGAGTGAAATCTCTGCAGTATCAGAATAGGCACATCTATCAGACCATTGGCTTAAAGAGGCCCAGCCAATAACAATACCCTTCTCCTCTGCGACCAATATGGGATATTTTGTGCCGTGATTTGAAAACCATACCTTCTGTTCCTTGAGAGTCTTAGGCTGGGTATCGAAGGTAGCAGTCGTTTTGACAATGGCTTCATTGTATATCTCAGTAATTCGACCCAGGTCCTTTAGTTTTGCCTTCCTGATCTTCAACATATATGTTCTTTAGATGATTTCAGTCCGCTAAGGGTAGAGCTGGTTGATAACCCCTTCTGATTTTGCAGTAGGTTAAGTGATGTTTAGCCTAAAACCGACTTAAGCCTACTTTAAAAATGCATCATTTATGGCATGTAATCTGGCAACAGCAGTAAAGTAATTTTCAAGTTGGGTATAATCCCTAAAACGAAAGGACTTTTTGTGTTTATAATAAGGATCAGTGTTAATGAACTTTTCAAACAGATGGCTATTCTTAGTTGAGGAGATAATGAACAACTTTGTAGATAAAGGTATCAATTGGCACATCCTTTGAAACCCATTTCCAAACTTGGTACTATGTTCTACCTCGAAAGCAAACTTTGGTACTTCATCCTTAAACCATATGATATCTATTTCCTTAACAAGTGGAATGAGTTGCTTCCCCAGGAATCTTAAGGGAACCTCTGTGAGTGTGATGTATTTGGATAACTTCTCCTCTGAAGCTACTTCATTTCTGTCAGGGGAATACGTTTCATAACCCAACAAAATTCCGATTTTAAGAAGTAGAAGCTCAGCATCAGCGTGAGCAGTGATTGCACTAGAAACTTCCAAATCACTCTTTATCTCTTTTTGAATACCAGAATACTTAGCCAGAAATTTCTCTATATTTCCATATTCTTTTAATATTTTGTCCGTTCCCTCTTCTTTAAATGGCATAAACCCCTGTACAATAAAGGG
>JAOUFL010000072.1 GCA_029858245.1 Candidatus Zixiibacteriota bacterium | reverse complement strand
ACTCACCGTAATCTGCTATAACCGAGGATGGGATATAAATCGACTTTAAATCCTTTAAAAAGAATACACACACCCACGGCTCCTGTTTAAGTTTGGGAGGCCATAATGCTATTCCAAGGTCCTGGCTATGCTGTTTGTACAATAGTCTACCTGCAAACATGAACTTTCCTTCCTTTTCTGCTTCATCCTTTCCTTTATAGAAAAGTACTAGATCATCAGGTTCCATCTTATCCCAGGAGCTTTTTTTGGTCTCCTTGCTTCCCCAAGCATATAAGTTTTTAAATGGTTTAAGGATTTTATTGCCTCTCTCATCAAGATAAGGCTCTACAATTGAAAAATCGACTCCATTCTCAATAGTACTTAGGAAGCTTTTATATGATGTTTCATTAGACCTTGGAACTAAGAAAATCTGCATTGTGCTATCTCTTGCTTAGATTTGTTATAGTGAAATCAATCAAATATTACCCTATGAAAAAAGAAAGTCAAGATAAATGTAATGGAATTAGGAAGCAGTTTTAGAAATACCCCTACAAAAAATCTTATCCTGTTGATATGATTACTGGGTATCATTTCTTGACAAATTGCAAATCATCCCTTGAAATTAAAAATCATAGTTTATATATTATGATAAATAAAAATCCCATAGGAGGGAAAATAAGGGGTGAGTGAATTTACATCCAAAAAGTTTTAACAGATATTAAGTATAAATGTACTTAAGTCAAAAAGGAGGTAAGATCCCATGATAAGAAAATCCTTTATATTGAAAATTTTTGACGCTGCCAACATGCAAAGGTGGAATGATAAAATACGACCCGTGGAGTTAAGAGAGTTGGACAAGCAAGCACACAAAATGATAATAGCATGGGTTCTTGGTAAAATTGAAGAAGAAAACAATAGCATAGGGTTTGACTGGATAGAGATTATAGAAGGAGGAATCTTTGAACTCCTTCAACGCATTATTGTTACTGACCTGAAACCGCCATTGTTCAATAGGATAAAGGCTGATAATGATAAGTACAAAGAGCTTAATAAATGGGTGTATAAGGAAATTGAACCAGTAATCAGTCCTCTTGGCAATAATTTTTGCAGTAAATTCAAAACTTATTTTTCAGAGATGGATGAAAGTCTGAACAGAACGATTTTGGGTGCTGCGCATCTTTATGCTTCTAGATGGGAATTTAATGTAATTCAGCAGGCCAATCCAAATGGGTATCAAATTCAAGACATAAGGAGAGAATTGCAGGCTCAACAAGAAAAATATTATCTCAAAAATTTAGCATCGATCCAAAGATTAGAATTGTATTCCGACTTAAAGAACCTTGTTGATTTGTGTGGCCAACTTCGCTTTCAGGTAAGATGGAGCCATTTACACAGGGTTCCCAGAACTTCTGTTCTTGGTCATATGCTAATTACTGCAATATTAACTTATCTGTTTTCCTTAGAGATAAATGCGTGCAAAAAAAGACTTATTAATAACTATTTCACTGCTTTATTTCATGATATGCCAGAAATTCTTACTAGAGACATAACTGACCCCGTAAAAAAATCTGGTATTGAGGATTTGATTGCTCAATATGAGACTGAGGAAATGGATGAGAGGATATATCCATTGATTCCGTCAACATGGCATTCAGATATGAAGCTTTTCACTTGTGAACCTTTTTTAAACATAATAACTAAGGAAGACAAAAGGGAAGTGATAACTTCAGATAAAATCACCGAAAGTTTCAATGAAGATAAATATGAGCCTAGAGATGGGGAATTAGTTAAATCAGCTGACCATCTAGCTGCATTTGTTGAAGCCTACTTGGTATTAGAGAATGGTATAAGAAGCAAGGAATTCGAAGAAGCGAAATTCTCATTGAAAGAGAAATACACAGGTAGAACTATTGGCGGAGTAAAGCTTGGAGAGGTATACGAAGACTTTGACTAATAACTCACATTTACCTGTCACGGTGATGTAATGATGTAAGAACAACGTCTGACTCTGCACCCCCTATTGCTACTCCACATATTTCTAACACCCCGGCGCTGGTCCGCCCTTGAAAAGGTAATTAATCAAATAAACCACATCGCTTACACTAACATTTCCATCACAATTCGCATCTGCAGAGGATAAAAATTTAGGTAGATATCCACCTTTGAAAAGATAGTTAATCAGAAAAACCACATCTGAAACAGTTAATTCTCCATCTCCATTACAATCCCCTTCAATCCAGGGAGGATATAAAGCCAGAGAAATCGGTCCGTTCCCTACCAGATACCTTTGAATAAGAGTCCCGGATGAATCCAGTAAAGTAACATTATCGCTCTGGTAGTTACAGCTTAGAACTTTCGAATGAAAAAGAGTTGTGACTGATATCACTCCAGAATCCGTGGTGATGGGATTTCCCTGTCCGTATATCATACTATCCGCAATGCTGTTAAAAGAGTATATCAAACCTGGGTCTGGAGTCCATCCCACTGCTGTTAAATATCCAATTCCATCTGCACCGATGGAAATTACACCCGGAGTTCCTCCTGTGCTTATGCTGTCAATAACCGTATTAGTCCTGGTATCTATCCTATAAACTTTCCCGGTTACGGAGGAGTAATCACCAGTGCAGACCACATTCAACTCACCTTCAGGGTCTAAATCCAGATATTGGGGATTTAGCCCCACCAGGATACTGTCCACAACTGTTTCTGTGTCTAAGTCGAACACATACACCCTTCCCGGAATATAGCTAAGGGCTTTAAGTGCTTTTGTCCTCTTGGCTGAATCGAAAATCAAATCCTGTCTGTAAAAACCACTTATTTTGGGCCAGGAAAAACCAGAACAGCAGATGTAAAGCTTATTCCCCACAGCAAGAATCCCTTCCGGTGCCCTTCCCACTCCATACTCCCCCACTACAGTTTGATTTTTTATATCGACCTTAGAGATGGTGTTAGTTGCCCAGTTGGTAACATAGGCATACTGGGAATCCGCAAAAGCCATATGGTATGGACTTCTTGGCTCCCCGATATTTATATACCCGGCTGTGGACTCTGTTTTAAGATTTATAACCTGGATATCGTGGTCCAGGGAGTTGACCACATAGGCAGAATCACCCCATATAACTATCTGGTTGGGAGATACCCCTAAGTTCAGGATATTGTTGACCACCTCACCGGTAGTCAGATTGATTTTAGATAAGGTTTCATCCCCGGGATAACTGTTGACCACATAAGCAATGATATCTGCCCGGGCTGTAGAAAAAGACAAAGCTGTGCTCAGGAAAAGAGTTAAACAAAAATTTTTTAACATGATAAAACCTCCATTGTAATTATTTTTTAAACATTGTCTGATGAATTAAAAATTTAATTCCGATTCAATTCCCAGCTCAGGGATAAGCTTATTCCCCATTCTCTTCCAGGCATTGGATGGCGGTAGATAAGCTTATATTCCTCATCCCTAAGATTATTCCATTCTAATTTGAGTCTTGTCTCCATATTCCCGAATTTCTTTTTCAAATCTATCATCAGGTCCTCTAAGTGATAAGGCTCCTCTTTTTTGGTGTTAGCTGGTCCGGTAAATCGCTCTGAAACCCAGCGGACTTTATACAGGATTTCAAGCAGCTTATATTCAAACCTGAAACTCAAGTTGGTTAAATATCGGGGTCTGAAAGGAATGAACTTACCATCTTCCAGCCTGTCCCCGCTTTTGTTCTTAGCAATAGAGACCGTATTGTTATAGCTAATCTCAAAAAACTCCTTTGGGCTTTTCCAGGTTATGAAATCCTCATGCCCATAGATTTTCACCTTTGAGACATTGACCGGATAATATCTGCCATTAAAACTTCTCTGCCATTCGATAAGATCTGTCACTACGCTATGAAAATAGGTTATTCCAGCAGAAAGCTCCCCCAGCCAGGGAAGATGAATTTCACCCCCTGCTTCTGAATCTTCTGATTTTTCCGGCAGAAGATTGGGGTTCCCTTCAGCGAAAACATCCCCTTTCCAGAACAGGGCATTATTGGAGGGCTGGCGATAAGATTTCCCGTAACTGGCTCTTAAGGCTAAGCGGTATCTTTCGCCTTTCGAGAGCACCAGACCCGTCTGTGGGGAAAGGAAATCCCTTAGAAATTTTGAATCATCCCATCTCAGGGCAAAATTCAAAGTCAGGTTCTTGAAGAACAAAGCTTCAGGCAGGGTAAACTCCTGTTGATCCGAGAAGAAGAGACTGAAGGCCGACCTTTTTATCTTACCCAGGCTTTTCTCCGGATTAAGAAAATCATTCTGATTTAAAACGTCTTCCTGAAACTGGGTCCCGGCTTTTAGCGTGTTAGTTTGAAGGGGCTGCATATGGGCAAGCAGAGAAAAATCTATTATCTCATCCACATATTTGGAATCGAAAACAGAGATAGTATCATTCTGGAAATGCTGTTTGAAGCGGGAATACCCTGAACTGCTTTCCAGAAAAAAGCTTGCGGAAAAACGCCTGGTCAGTTTCAGGCTCAAAAGCCTGCGTTCATCCTCTGCCCGGGCATTTTGATATGCTACCATCCAGCCATAGCTCCCCGGAATCCCCCTTTTTGCCTGATAAGCCTGCCCGGAAAAGCTCAGCTCGGTTTTCGGATTAAAGATGTAATTTCCGGAAAAGAATATATTGGTAGCTTTATGATAAGCATTTCCCCTGGTAGTGGTGCTGTCCCCATTTTTGCCCTGCTGGTTCAAAAGCTCCCGCTTCTCCGGGTCATCATAAACCCATATTTTGAAATCGCTTTTGGAATATTCATGGGTATAGGCAAACTTTAAAAATAACTTATCAAGAAATTGATGAGAAATTGAGGTATTCAATATCTCGGTCTTCCACTTCCCCCAATGATTTTCCAGTTTTAACCTGGATGGTTCTTTTTTTCTTGTGGGAAGAGAGATTATATTGATAACTCCTCCCAGGGCATCTGCACCATAGCTGGCAGATTGCCCTCCTTTTAAAATCTCGATCTTCTCCACCATTTCCAGGGGGATTGTATTCAGGTCAGCTATGCCATTTCCGGAGGGGTTTAGCTTCTGTCCGTCGAGGAGCACCAGAACATGCTCGGGTGAGCTTCCCCGGATGCTCACCTGGTGAGACCCAGCCACTGTTCCGCTTTTCTGCAGGTAAACACCGTTTGCCGACTCGATGACCTCAGAAAGACTTCTTGCCTGCATCTTCTCGATATCTTCTCTGTCTATAGTTTCAATGCTGATGATTCCAGAAGGAGGTTTTTTACTGGAAATTTCAATCCCTGGCAGGAAGTAAACTCTTTTTTTCAGGCGGATATCAACTTCTGCGGTGATATCCTCATTCACCACCACGGCCAAGATTTTTTCACCCTCATATGCACAAGCTGAAACCTCCAGAGTATATGTACCTGCAGGAATATTCTCAAAATAGAAAAATCCTCTGGTATCCGAAAGGGATTCATAGCTGGTATTCAAAATCTTGATTGTGGCTTCAGCTATAGGATGTAGATTATCTTCGTCGTGTATCTTACCCTGAATTTTTATAGTGGATTGTGCGAATACAAGAGGTAGTAAAAATAATGAACTTGAGATTACAGACAGAAGAGGAATTAAAAGTCTTTTCATATTTTGTTTCTCAAGCTATCCTGCCGGGTAGAGGAAGGGCTGAAAGATTTTTACCTGAGAAACAAAAAGCCAGCTTGCGAAAAAGGTAAACTGGCTAAATTGGTTTCAAACCTTATTCCCTACCCGCGCAAGGAAAATTTAGTACTTAAACAACCTGGCAGGTTTACTGACTTGCTGGCTTCAAGCCTACTGGCTTTACCTTCCCATCATCCAAGAGGTTTCCCTCTAACGACAGTGGTTTAATCAAAGCTTTCGTAGCCATTTACAGTAGCGGGGCTGTGGCGGAATCTCACCGCCTTCCCATTTACCAGATCGCATATTCAATATCAAAGAACTATTTAAACTAATTTTACCTTATATTATTTATTTGTCAAGAATTTTTTTAATTTTAAATGAAAATTATATCTGCCAGAACCTCAGCTCGGCAAGCAATATGATGTTATACGATGACGGTTTGTTCAAAAAGTGTTTTTAAATCAGAACGGATTTATTTATATTAAAGCTATGAGAAAAAATTCTTTTAAACTCTATAAAGATAAGGACGCCTCCCTCGAATATTTAAATGATAAAACTATTTCCATCCTGGGATATGGAAGTCAGGGAAGAGCACAGGCTTTGAATTTAAGGGATTCTGGCTTAGAGGTAATAATCGGGCTTCCCCGAAATAATAAGGATAGAAAAGCTGCGCTGAAAGATGGTTTTATAGTCTATACTCCGGAAAAAGCAGTCAAAATCGGAGATATAATCTCAGTCTTAGCACCGGACCATAAACATCAAGAGCTTTATGAAAAAAGCATACATAATAATCTGATCCCGGGAAAGTCATTAGTTTTTGCCCATGCTTACAGTATCCATTTCAAGCTGATAAAACCTCCTGAATATACAGACGTCATCCTCGTAGCACCCCACGGACCCGGAGAAATGGTTCGAAAACTTTTCTTAGAAGGAAAAGGCGTCACATCCTTTATTGCGATGGAACATGATTATTCCGGAAAGGCTCTGGATAAAGCCCTTGCGTATGCCAGGGGAATCGGCTCAACTAAAGCTGGGGCAATCTCGACTACTTTCAAAGACGAAGCTATAGGAGACCTGTTTGGAGAACAAGCAGTTTTATGCGGGGGATTGTCTGAGCTTTTGAGTACAGGATTTAAGACGCTGGTGAAATCTGGGTTATCTCCAGAAAATGCTTATCTTGAGTGTGTTCACCAGATCGACCTGATCGTTGAGCTAATAAAAAAATTCGGAATCGCCGGTATGTTCGATAAAATCAGTCAGACAGCGGAATTCGGCTCCTATATCTCGGGTAAGAAAGTGATAAACGAAAAAATGATGAAAAATATTTTATCCAAGATAAAAAATGGCGATTTTGCAAAAACCTGGATGAGGGAATCTAAAATAGGAATGAGAAATTATAAAAAGATTAAAAGATACTGGAAAAACAATCTACTGCAAAAAACCTGGGAGAGATTACATAAAATTTTGACATGATTCTTGAGTAAAAAAGAAAAACAAAATATTTCTTTTGGGAAATACCTTTATGGTATCTAAAAGAATTTATGAGCAAGGACATAAAATGCTAAAATATATAAAATTACCTCAAGCTTGCTTTCCGATCAGGTATATTATTAAAAATATTGCTAAGTTACTGCTTTGTCTATTATTCGCTTTCTCTTTTTTCCCCATAGAAGCTACTGCTGAGCAAACGGTTATGGATTTGGATTCCATCATCTTCAGGGGTATAGAATACATCCATCGGGATAGCTTCAAGCAGGGAATTTCAGAGTTTGAAAAAATAGTGAAGAAATACCCCGATGACCCGGCTGGGTATTTTTTCATCGCAGCAGCTTTACAGACTCTGATTGATGATTATAGAAACGAGAAATACCAAGCGGATTTTGAAAAAAATATTGACCTGGCAATCGAGAAAGGTACTAAAAAAGTAGAGAAGGACCCCGATTCAGCCATAGACCATTTTTATTTGGGAGGCTCTCTGGGTTACCGGGGCATCTACCGCTCTTTCAGGGGAAGCTGGTGGGGCGCATTCCGGGATGGGGGGAAGGCTAACTCCAATCTAAAACAAGCCGTGGAACTGGATTCCACTCTTTACGATGCCTATTTCGGACTGGGCGCCTACCATTACTGGAGAAGCGTGAAATCGAAGCTTTTCTGGTGGCTGCCCTTTTTCGGGGATGAAAGGAAAAAGGGGATTCAGGAGACGATGATTGCTATCCAGAAAGGGAAGTACGCTAAAGATGAAGCCGCCTATTCCCTTTTGCGCATCTACCTGGAGGAAAAAGATTACCCTGCTGTTTTGAAATGGAGCCAGGAGGTAAAAAGGATTAATGAAAATGACCCTTTTCGTCTGTGGATGACCGGCTTTGCTTATATCGGGCTGGACAACTGGGTGGAGGCTAAGGGTATTTTTCTTGAGTTATTGAATGTCCTGAAATCTTCGCCTTATTATGACCCAGCAGGTGAATACGAGTGCAGATACTGGCTGGCGTACGTAAATTACAATTTGGGGGATTTGGAATCCGCTGAGGAGGAGTTAAGCCAGGCTTTAAAGCTGGAGCCAAAGACAAAGGGGAATGATTATGCTGAACCCTTTGTGGATAAAATTAAGGATCTGCAAAAGAAAATCTCCGGGGGATTGAAATCCAGATGAAAAATACGTTTTGCATCGTCTCAACTTTTGTTTTACTGCTCCTTACGTTTTATTCCTCTTCTAATTCAATAGAACCACCGCCCTATACCAGTCTATCCTTAGAGGGTATACAAGCCACTTTAAATGAGAACTATCTTTTCGCCGAGGAAAGGTTCAGGCAGGTTATAAGCTCCGATTCACAAAATCCTGCTGGTTATTTTTTCTTAGGCGCTTTATACCAGGCAGAGATGATGGATTATGAGAGCGATTTTAGAGAGAAGGAGTTTTACTCCACTCTTGAAACTGCTATTAAATTAGCCCAGAAAAAAATTCGTTCCGTAGATGAAAGCCCCTGGGATTATTTTTATCTGGGTAATTCCTATGGTTACTTGGGGGTGTATAAAGCCCGCAAGGGAAGCTGGTGGTCTGCCTTAAAAAATGCCATGGAGGCAAAATCCGCCTTTAAAAAAGCAGTTGAACTCGATTCAACCCTTTACGATGCCTATTTAGGCTTGGGTTCGTATCATTACTGGACTAGTTACTTCACCAAAACTTTTGCCTGGCTTCCTTTTTTTACAGATGAAAGGGAAAGGGGAATAGAAGAGTTAAAAACAACTGTAGAAAAAAGTATTTTCTCGAGGGTAACAGCTTTAAACGCCCTGATCTGGATTTATATAAAAGAAAAAGATTATTCCAAAGCAATAGCACTGGCTGATATGTTACAAAAAGAGTATCCGGATGGTAAAATTTTCCTCTGGGCTTCAGCTATGGCTTGCTACGAGACTTACAACTGGGAAAAAGCTATAGAATATTATAATCTGGTTATCAAAAAGTTAGAGCGCAATACAGAAGAACAGTATTATAATCTCATAGAATGCAAATATCATATTGCAGAATGCTATTTTAATTTTGGAGATTTCTCAGAATGTATGCAGATCTGTAAAGAGGCTTTGGGTTATAAGCTGGATGAGAAAACCAGGGAAAGACAGGAGAACAAGCTGGAGAGGATAGAAGAGCTTCTGGAAAAATCTCTGAAAATCACCGGGAAGAAATGACCCTACCTTGTTGAGAGTAAGGTGAGATCAATTTTCGGTAGAACAGGCATCTTGCCTGTTCTGTAGTTCCTTTTTTTTAGGGACAGAGCTCTCCTGAGGCGGGTTCTGCCCTTACTATTATTTTTATCAGACAAGTTAAGATGCATTGTTACGCATCTCTATTTTTTTAGAAGTAGGGCAACCCTTCAGGTTTCCATAAAAAAATGGAAGGCTAAAGCCTTCCGCTACTACATATTTGCCGTCTTTAAGATTTTATTTTTAGTTTAATGTTGTTTCTTGATTGTTAACACTTTTATTAAAGTCAAATAAGCCGCAAAAATCGTGGTCAACAACTGCAAAAACGGGGATATAAATACCATCAGAACCAGCCAGCCGATAAAGCTCATCCTGGGATTATAAAGAATTAAGGGGATCCCGAAATTCTTGAAATCATACGCTGGGGTAAAAAGCAATTTTATCGTAGGTCCCCAGAGAACAGCCATCACTATAAAAGTAAATAACGAAGTGGTAATGGCATAATCCAAAACTTTTCTTAGAATATCCCTTGGAATTTCTTTAAGTGGAGTTACTCTTCTGGCAATATACCACCCGACTACAAACCCGAACAATATACAGAAGACTGGGACACCCATTCCCATCCCCACACAGATCAAATCAAGGAAAACGTAAATTAAAAAAGCGATTTTAAGGTTCAATTTAAAAATTTTATCCATATTTTATTACGTGATAATTAAAAAACAAATAGAGACG
>JAOUFL010000029.1 GCA_029858245.1 Candidatus Zixiibacteriota bacterium | reverse complement strand
CCTCTGCAAAGCTCGGCAAGCTCTTTTAGTAACGCGCCTTTACTTCTTCGAAAATGAATAGGGCTTGATAGAAACTTTATATTCTTATTTTTAAAATCATAGACTGTTTTAAGGATATAGGGAAGAGCCTGAACATAAGGACAGCAGTAGCTTTCAGTATTGATCTCCTCCTTTTTTAAATTAATCAGGCTGGGGAAAAGAATATAATCTATATTTTTCTCCAGCAGATTCTGAATATGTCCGTGAGCAACCTTAATCGGGTAACAGGTTTCTGCCAAAATCACTTCTACCCCTTTACGTATGATCCTTTTGTTGGTACTGTCTGATAAAACCGGCTCGTACCCTAAATTCCCGAAGAAGGTTGCCCAGAAGGGGAAGAACTCGTAAAAGTAAAGAGTTCTGGGTATACCAATTTTGCCTTTTCTTGCAATCAAGGGAGAAAATTCGCGATGCAGTGAGAAAAGTAGTTTTTCCCTCTCCTCAAAAAGGTCCGGCATTTCAGGTTTTTTCGCCCTTTTCTTCTCCAGGTCATACTTCTCGCAGCGGCTTCCGTAGAAAAGTGGATTTTCATCTTCCACCACAACCTTTTTTATCTCGCAATGGTTAGCACAATCCTGGCATTCAAAACTCTCTAACCTGTAATTTTTCCTCGACAGGTCGAATCCTTTGAAGTTTGACTTCCCCGAAACGTTTTTCTCCAGAGCCAGGATAGCCGCCCCTATGGCACCGGTAACGTCATGATGAGGAGGAACAGTGACCTTTTTACCCAGCACCTTCTCAAAAGCAGCTACCACGCCTTTGTTCCAGGCAACACCACCCTGAAAGAATATATTATTCCCGATCCTTTTTTTCCCCACAACTTTGTTCAGATAATTATAAACAATGGAATAAGCCAGGCCGGCCACCAGGTCTTCCCTGGGTACTCCAGCCTGTTGATGGGCATTTAAATCCGATTCCATAAAGACCGTGCATCTTTCACCGCAGTTAACCGGACAATCCGCATTTAAGGCTAATTCTCCGAATTCCTCTTCTATTTTTATGTTTAACTTCTCAGCCTGTTCCTGTAAAAACGAACCTGTACCGGCAGCACAGACTTTGTTCATCTCAAAGTCAGCAATAACGCCGTTCTCTAAACTGATATATTTGGAATCCTGACCGCCTATCTCGAAGATGGTATCAACCTGGGGGTCGAATTCCAAAGCTGCTTTTGCCTGGGCGGTTATCTCATTATAGACAATGTCTGCACCGACAAAATCTCCAATCAGATACCTGCCTGAGCCAGTAGTTCCCACTCCTGCTATCCTGACCCTTCCGCTTACCTCCCTGCCTACTTCCTCTAATCCTTTTCTTACTGCTTCAATAGGTCTTCCCTCTGTCATGAGGTAACACCTGGAGAGCACATTCTTGTTTTTATCTATAACCACAACATTGGTGGATAAGGACCCTACATCTATACCTAAAAAGGCAGTAGTCTCTTCCCCTTCCTTCACCTGAAAATCCAATGTCTGTGAGAAATATTTGCTCTCCGGGAAGTTGAAATATAGCTTTTCCTTTCCTTTCCTTATCCCGGGAAAAGAAAGATATTCCCTAAGCCCGGTTAATCCCTTGAAAGCTGTTTTATCCTTTTCACCTTCTAAAAGACTCAGGGCAGCACCAATTGCACCCATCTGTGCATAATATTCCGGGATAATAAACTCATCCTCATTTAATTCAAAGATATCTTTAAAGGCTTTCACCATTCCTGAATTGGCTGCTACGCCCCCTTGAAATGAAACTTTCTTTTCCAGTTTCTTACCCCGGGCAATGCTCGATTTGAAATTCCGTGCCATAGCATAGCAAAGTCCTGCTATGATATCATAATCCGGGGTGGCTGTCTGCTGGAGATGGATCATGTCCGATTTAGCAAAGACGCTACATCTTCCCGCAATACGGGGCGGGTTCAAAGATTTCAGGGTAAGCTCTCCAAATTCATTTTCAATATTTACCTTTAGCCTTTTAGCCTGCTGATCTAAAAAGGAGCCTGAACCTGCTGCACAGATGGAATTCATGGAAAAATCATCCAGTAAAATTGAACCGCTCCGGTGGTCTTCTTTCAGGAAAAGCAGCTTGGAATCCTCCCCTCCCATCTCGATTATGGTTCTTACCTGAGGATGAAAAAAAGAAGTAGCTTTAACCTGAGAGATGACCTCATTGATAAATTGCCCGCCTAAAAGCTCCGCTACCAGCCTTCCCCCTGTTCCGGTAGTAGCAACTCCGGTGATCTCCCTGTAGTCAAAATCCTGAAACAGATTTTGAAGTTTCTCTAATAGAACTTTATAGGGCTGTCCTTCGCTACGGGTATAGGAATGGAAAAGTATGATTTCCGATGGGCTTTGGCGAAGAAGTCGAGGTAATTCAGCCAGTTCCCCAACTGCGGTTAAGAGCACGATTTTAACCGAAACCGAGCCTATGTCTATACCTAATATAAGCTTTTTTCCCATCCTCTTAAACTAAGTTAGTGATAAATTATTATTGATTTCCAAAAGTCTTTAAAAGCCTCTTTATTATATAACTCCATTCTTTCTTTGTAAAGAGTTTTTTATTTTCAAAAACCAGCTAAATTAGAGCAATTAGAGCTTTTGCTCATACACATCTCTATATATATCTTTAGCTTCCATTCTTCAAATATTATCTATAACTATTATACTTCATCGTAATTCTCCAATAGAATATTGATTATTTCCAACATTTTTGAGGGGCACAGTTTAGATTATCAGGTCACAATAATCTAATCGAAAAACTAATTTCTTTATTTGAAACGAGTTAACTCCAAAAAAACGATTCATAAGTTAAACTTGTTTGTGGCATAATTATTGCTGAAAAGCAAGTAGTCTCAACTTAAAAAAATAACTCTGATCCCGGGGGTATTAAAACCATGAGAAGAAGACATAAAAATTTCCTGGACAAACTCATAAGCTGGGTATTCTGGGCATTGTGCGGAATAATTTTTTTAATTGTTTTCCTGACCCTGGTACAGTGCTCCGTAAAAAAACCTTCCGCACCTGCCTGGAACAGCTGTTACAATCTCCCTTTATTAGTTAAAACCTATGATATGATAACGCTGATTGAAAAAATCGGTGACCCTGCCCTGATAATCGATTCTTCAGGTAATCCTGGGATATACATTCAGGAAGAGCTCGACACCATCCGGGTTAAGGAGAACCTAAAACTTTCTCCCTTATCAGAAACTTTTAAGGATACCCTGGGAGAAATTCCTGTCATCACGGCTGATACTCAATACACGGAGATTTTATTAGAAGATATCTATCCAGGAGGTGCAGGATCAATTCCCCCTTTTAGCTTTAGCCTGGAGGTTAATTTTCCAGAGTTGAATGACCTGGAGCGGGTCAGTATAAACAGAGGAATTGCCCGTTTTACAGCAGAAAATCATCTGAGTCTGGCACTGGATTCTTTTTCTGTTGAGCTGGTCGATTCGGCTTCCGGCATCCTCATCGGAACTCTGGTTTTCGAGAACGGAATACCACAGGACAGCTCTGTAACAGAGGATCTGGACCTGGCACAGAAATCTTTTTCCTCCAGGCTTTCTGGAGACAACCAGGGCTATACCCCTGGAGGGACAATCCTGAGCCTGGCAGATAAATATTTAGGGCTTTCACTCTGTTTCCCGGATACGGTTTTTGTCCACTCTGCTATAGCCAAAATCCCTTCTATGGATTTAGCTGAAAACAGGGAATTTGAGATTCCCACCCCGAATACCATCTATTCAGCGCACTTAAAAGAAGGAGTTATAAACCTTCAAATAAATAACAGAACCAACCTCCCGGCTGATCTCAGGATTGTTTTTCCTGACTTAACCTCCTCAGGTAATCCCTTAAGCCTGAACCAATATGTCGGAGCATCAGGTACCCTGAATCAGAATATCACCGTTGATGGATATGATTTTCAGCCAGCGGGGAACAATCTCAGAATAGAAGTTAGCGGACAGACCCGGAGCAGCGGAGAGAATTTAGTAAGTGTCCGCAGCTCGGATTCTATATCTTTCTATGTTTATACTGATACTACACGTTTCTCCACTTTATCGGGGATAATCGAGCCAACTCCTGTCCAGATAGAGCCAATGCAGTTAAATCTTAATCTGCCTCAGGGACTATCTTCAGTTTCCTTAACTGATGCTGTTCTGGATTTAAGAATCAAAAACGGTGTAGATTTTCCCGGTTATTTAACTTTTGACCTTAACGGGGATAAGGGACAATACCTTTCGATGAATGGAGAAATCCAGCCCGGCTCACCGGAGCACCCGGTAATTACAGTCTTAGCAGAAAATAACCTGCTGACTTTTTCGAACCCGATCCCGGAGCAGGTCAGCTTAAGAGGACAGGCTACCTGCGGGGATGGGATAACCTCGGGGACGGTAACGGAAAACGATTTCATCTGCGGAGAGTTTATCCTGAGCTCACCTTTTGAGTTCGTTCTGGATTCGACGCGGATCGAGATCGACCCTGATTCGAATTCACTGGATGAGGATATAAGGGATGGCTTGAACGACAGGTTAAACCTGGCAAAAATTTATTTAAATCTGGAAAATCACCTGCCACTCGCTGCAGAAGTTGAGTTATTTTTCAGTTCGGATTCAGGTAATCTATACACCAATCCCTCGCTTAGAGTGGGACCAATCCAGATAGACCCTGCTGAAATAGATTACTCCTCAGGCCAGGTTTTAAATCCGGTAATAACTGAGAACGTAATTGAGTTAACCCATCAGGAACTGGATATTTTTCAAAGCACTCCATTCTACTCCGGTGGAAGAATTACCCTGTGGGGAACTGATGGTCAAAAGGTCAAGTTTCTGCCCACGGATTATATAAAGATAAATTCACGCCTGGAACTGGAGATAAAAAATGGCGGATAATAACTTTACAGTCCGAAGAGACGTCAAATCTGTTATAAAAATAATAATCTTAACTTTTCTTTTACTTTTTATCTGGGTTGACCAGACTGTCTCCCTGGGATTATCCAGTGCAAGAAGTATGGGTCTGGGTGGTGCATACACGGCAGTTGCCAGAAATGAACAGGCGCCCTTCTGGAACCCGGCTAATCTCTCATTTAAAGACAACCGTGCCTTTTCCCTGAACCTTTTCTCCTTGGGTGCATTGGTGGAGAACAATGCTTTCAGCCTTAAGGATTATAATAATTACAACGGCAGGTTCTGGTATGACAATGATAAAAACAACATCCTGGGCTCGATCCCATCTACTGGTTTAAATCTTGATGCTCAGGCAGAAGCCTGTATCGTCGGATTAGCCGGAGGCTCCGTGGCATTGGTAAGCTGGATATCCGGAGTATCGGATATAAGCCTGCCCAAAGAACCGATTGAGCTTCTCCTCTTAGGCAACCAGGTGGAGGATACTATCAGCCTGGAAGGAACATCGGGTGAAGCCTATGCTTACGGAACCCTGTCATTTTCATTCGGACAGTCTATTTACCGGAACGAGGAAAAAGAAATCGGAATCGGAGTGAACTTAAAAATTTTGCATGGCATAATCTACCGGAAGATAGTAAAAGCCTCCGGTCAGGTAAGGATAAAAGAGACTGAGATAGAAGGAGAATCAGACCTCGTGCTTCATAGAGCCTCCGGAGGAAGGGGTTACGGCATTGATTTGGGCATAGCTGCAAAAAAGAACGAAAAATTAACATTCAGCTTTTTCCTCTCCAATCCCTTCAGCCAGATCAAATGGGACACAAAACCAGAGGAAAGAGGATACCGGTTCCAGGTAGACTCCCTTAACCTTTCCAGCTCGGATAACGATTCCGTGATTTTATCAGAGGACTACGAAAAAAGAATCGAACCTTTTGTCACTCATCTGCCTTTAATAGCCAGAGCCGGCTTTGCCTATCAGGCTAAAAAGATTTTACTCTCGTTTGACTGGGAACAGGGATTTGAGAATGGACCGGGAGTTTCCAGAACTCCAAGGTTCTCACTGGGCACAGAATTAAAGCTTGTAGGATTTTTACCCTTGAGAGGAGGCATAACTGCCGGTGGAAAGGAAAAATTAGCCTTAAGCGGTGGAACCGGCCTGGATTTGGGGTTATTATATCTGGATATAGGGATTGCCAATAAAAATGCAATATCACCCGGTTCAAGTAAAGGTTTAGGGTTTTCACTTGGATTGGGTTTTAGATTTTAAATAAAAGAAGGACTTCCTGGAGGAATGATGACTCAATCATTAAAGACCAAAGCGTCTAAGCATGAGACTGAGGATAACGGACAGACAAACGGGAAAAATAATAAAATAGACAAGGATAGAATCAGAAGGGTAAAGAAAAGTTTTCTCCCCTCCTGGATGAGAGAAACGCAGGATCACAAGTCGAAACTATCCTGAAATACCTGCAAGAGGATAGTTTCAAAAAGAAGTCGCCAAGAGGAAATTCCGGGGATGATCCAAGACCTCTGCTCACACCCCCCAGAGGACATCATCCCCCGAATCCGAAGAGCAAGCGCTCCCGTAAACCTTGGCGACTTTTGATTTTATCGTCATTAAATGGCAAATATTCAATAAGGAGCTATATGGGGAGGAAGTCTTCCATACCGGAATTTTTCGCGGTAATTCCGCAATTGACTTTTTTACTTCGAATAGAGGGATAACGGACAGAACAATGTTCTGTCCCTACGACTACGGCTTGCCACCTTCGACCCATCCGGGCGAGGGAACCTCTCCCCTACAAACACACTCGTAATCCGTCATCAGTTATTCGTAATCTTAATCTCTTTCATTCTCCTTTTTCCTTCTTCCTTATTTCGTTGTTTCTATTCGTTATTTGTTATTTTTTTATTTAGTCATTGACACCAGAACTTTTTTACATAAATTAATCCCGAAAAACCGGGGTGCCTTTTCCCGCAGGGGAACAGGCTGAGATAAAACCCTTTGAACCTGATCTGGGTAATGCCAGCGGAGGGAAACTGGATGAAACTAAAAAAATGCAACCGTCACCTTATCAGGTAGCGGTTTTTATTTTGAGAGAAAATATAAATTAAATAAACCTGGAGGAATAAATGCCCAATCAACTGCCGGATATAGGCAAAATCTCGCCTGAAATATTTGACGAGCTGATCTTTCCGCATCTGGGAAAGAAATCTAAATCGGTTTTAGTGGGTCCAAAACACGGAGTGGATATCGGAATAATCGATATCGGCGGTGGAAAGGTTATGGCGATAACCACTGACCCTGTCTTTATCGTGCCGGAGTACGGCTTTGAAAGAGCCGCCTGGTTTGCCATACATATTCTCTGTTCTGATGCAGTAACATCAGGTTTGAAGCCCACCCATCTTTCCATTGACTTGAATCTACCCCTGAGCATGACCAAAGAGCAGTTAGAGATAGTCTGGAAGAAGATAGCTTGCGAATGCAGAAAAATGGGAATAGCCATTGTCTGCGGACATACTGCCAGATATACCGGCTGTAACTACCCGATGGTAGGCGGGGCAACTGTCATAAGCGTAGGGAAGAAATCAGAATATGTCACTCCTCAGATGGCAAAAAAGGGTGATTTGATAGTAATAACCAAAGGTG
This sequence comes from Candidatus Zixiibacteriota bacterium, assembly GCA_029858245.1. GTDB lineage: Bacteria > Zixibacteria > MSB-5A5 > MSB-5A5 > RBG-16-43-9 > JAOUFL01. Next base: position 6,258 of record JAOUFL010000029.1, on the reverse strand, counting down.
CAGCTATCGAAGCCACCGGGATATTCGCCTTAGCTTTCAAGGACAAAATCACGGAAAGTTTCGGGGAAGAATTCAGCCGGAGAGCAGACCGGGTGTTTTATATGATGTCCGTGGTCGAAGATGCCTTAACTGCGGCATCTGTTGGCACCAGAGAAAAAGGGATTACCTCGATGCACGATGCCACCGAGTGCGGAGTCTGGGGAGGATTATATGAGGTAGCAAAAGCTTCAAAAGTGGGGATGAGAATCGAAAAGGAAAAAATAATAGTTCTGGATGAAGTCGAAAAAATCTGCTCCAGATTCGGGATAGACCCCTACTCTTCCATTTCCGAGGGAACTTTAATCATAACCTGCAAGCAGAAAAAAGTCGATTTGCTCTTGAAAAAATTAGCTCAGAAGAAAATCCCGGCATCAGTCGTGGGTGAGGTTATCTCTGAGAGCAAAGGGATAATCCTGGTCGAGAAAGGCAGGGAAAGAAATTTGGAACATCCGCGAGTTGACCCCTTCTGGTCAGCCTTTGCGAAAGCGTTGGAAGAAAAATAAAAGCAGGAGCGTATAACAAATACCCCCCTCCTCGTAGGAGAGGGCTTCGACCTGAGCTCCCTTCGGTCTGAGCTCAGTGTCGAAGACAGCCGAACGGTTAGGGTGAGGTCATATAAATAACTACCATACCCCTTATCTGACGGAAATATTTTACCTTGCCAGATTAGTCCCGCCTTAGACGGGATGGCAGACACGCAGGATGCAGGACGTTATAATTGACCCCACCCTCACCCTCCCCTAAAGTGGAGGGCAATAATTTCCCTCTCCTTACTAAAGAGAGAGTTAGGGAGAGGTTTATTATACCCAAATATAATTTCTTCGACGGGCAAAAATTTTCTTCCGACAAGACGCATAACCATGCTTCTCTGCATTAATAGACCCACGTTGGGGGTAGCGTGGTAGGTTTACCTGTTTCTGTTCCTTTTAGACAAAAGGACAGAACGCTGTTCTGCCCCTACATCGTCTGTTTGTTTATCTTTCAATCCGGATATTCGTCCGTAACGTAACTGTCAATACCAAACTCCCAGGCTGCTACAGGTTCCAGATTTGTCCCGTTGTGCCGTTTCAGTACATACCGGTTGTATTTCTGCCATAATGCCGCTGCTTTGCCTGGAGGGGTGTTTATCGAGGACGACACCTCCTTCTCCTGAAGCTCTGCAACCGAGGTCATAGTCTCATATCCGAAAGATGTGCTCACAGTCGTGGAGATCTTACTTGAAAACATTTCTATGCTGACACCGGCTTCAACCGTAACCGAAATCGAGGTTTCGTTCCAGTAACTTTCGCTTTCAGTGGTAGTAACCCCAGACCTAATGAGCACACTATTCGTCTGCACTTCTGAAGTTTGATTATGATTGTGGTACAGCAGTTTGTAATAGACCTGACGCTCCAGCCGGTAGAATGGTGAGTTGCTGATTCTCCATTGAGGATTGCTGGAATCATAAAGTGCGTCCTTAACTATGGTACAGGGTACCAGCATCTCTTTAGCCATCAGAGGAACCGTCTCCTCCGAAGGTGAATCATATCCTGTCAGTTTCGGAACATAGGTCTGGTATGGCGCTTCTGCCAACATCGGTAATGGAACGTTCAGAACGTTCATCACCGGGTGAACTGACGGTGGATTAGCGCTCATCACGGCGACAAACGTCCCGGTTGAAAGATAAGCATCCTCATGAGGACCGGCATCAGGTGGGTCGATCTTCCAGGAACCGATAGGTGGAGGAACCCATATTACATACCAGGAACCCCATATAGAGTCACCTGCCTCACCTGGGATAGTCAAGTCCTCACGTACGCATACTACATCATTGAGGCTTGGTTTATTATAACCTGCCTGAGCTACTATTCCCAAAGCTTTGTATCCAGCAGGCGGCACAGGCATCCAGAAAGAACCATCGTCATCTGCATTTGAATTCTGGTCACTCCACACAAGTGTGTAGTCGAGGGGTGAAGCCAATGCGCTTGAACCATCTTTTGCCTTTACCACCATCACTGCGTGAATTCCGTTGGGATTGTAGTAACCACTAAAACCCAGGGAACCGACTGGCTTAAACTCATCTGTCGGCAAGGGGTGATAGTATGATCCGTCCATCGGGCAACCACTGCCGTCATCACACCAGCGATACTCAAATACATCGCAGAATGTAATCAATAATTCACCTGTGTCCAGAACTTTGTGGTTATACACCCAGACCGGCAGGTTGCGGCTGACACCTGAGTTGCTGGTGACAGTCACTGCGGTATTGCCATAATTCACCCCGGTCACCTGAATCACAGAATCATTTACCAGCGTTACTGTGGCAATACTCTGGTCATTACTCGTCGCCGTAAAATTCTCCGTCAAGTCATTTTTGTCCCTGGCTGTTACCCTAATTGATTCGCTTCTTCCGGGAACCACTGATACGCTTAGTCGGTTCAAGAGTAGTGTTCCCACACGGGTATCAGTGGGTGGTTTTGTGGGAGATTTTTTGCAGCCCGCAGTGATGCTAAGTAATACTATCAGTATTGAAATATACTTTAAGGTATGCTTGAGGGTTATCATTCGAATCTCCTTTTTTCTTTATTTCTTCATTATATGTAGTTAACCTATTTATATAAATTTGTCAAGAAGATAAAAAAAGACAATATGCCTCTGATAAGTCGAAATTTCATCGCTACAGATAAATTACAGTTGGAAATGAACAGTAACCTGGCAAGATGACAATAGATGTTTTTGGCAATTGATATATGACTGAAAAAAAATGCCCCGAGTTACATAGCCATGCGTCTCTACATTTTTTTTAGGGCAGAACGGTGTTCTGCCTCTGCATCGTCTCACGTCTTACTTCTTACTTCTTACTTTCTCTCATTTTCTTCGCTTCTTCGTTAATCTCCCACAAATCCCGTTTCATCTCTGCCCAGCCATACCAGTGCATATAATCCGGGTTGATGTGGAATGCGCCCTGGAAAGTTCTCATCCTGTGTTCTAAGAACATCACGTAGAGTTTCAGCTCGATCGATGTCGGCACATCATAGAACTTCAACAGGTCCGGAAACATAGGATAATCAGCCTGCTTTTTCAGTATTTTATCCTGATATAGACCCTCGACTACAGTAATCGCCTCAGCCATCAGAGAATCCGCCTGTTTTAAAATAGCATCCGCTCTATCAAAATTCTCCTTGACGTAAGAGTTGGAATGACAACCTTTACAAACCTTTACTATCCTCTCCCTTTCTGCTTTCCATTCCTCACTGGAAAGCCGTGCAACCTTTCCGTTCTTTACCACATCCATCCGCGATGTTGGATTGCCCTGCGGGTCCAGCACTCCTAAACCCTTCAGAATGGTTAATCTCCATTCCTCCCATTTCTTATCCTCCTCCGGTAATCTCAAGCCCATAAAACCCCAGGCAGTCATCACCCTGTGGGTTCCTTCGATCATATGGCAGGTTTGGCATCTTGGCACCCTGTCTGTCCCTGATGGCTCCATCTGGAAGTTTTTCTCCATCTGGAATATAACCCCGTGCTTGGAAGTCGACCACATCTCATACTGCGGATGGTCGAATCCCATATGGCAGGTGGCACAGGCTAAGGGATTTCTTGCCTCCTCCCTGGAGAACTTGTGCCGGGTATGACAGGCATCGCATTTACCACCGTCCAATCCTATACGGTGGCACCCTCCACAACCCTTTAGACCATCCATAATCTCTTCAGGCTGAGAAGCAGTTTTAGGCATAGCATTCATCGCTATCCAGGCTAAGGCGTGTTTTCCCTCCTTGAACTGACCAGCCTGATCCGTATGACACCCTTCACAGGTCTCCACATTCGGCATTATAGCCAGGTGAGCATTTGAAGCAGAGTTGTGCTGGTCACCGTGACAGATTGAGCAATCTACCCCATTTTGAAAATGTTTGCTTGCTTCCCAGTCTTTCACTATCCCCCTGGTTAAACCCTGATGACAGGAAAGACAGAGATCCTTCTCCTGTGCTAAAGAAATAGCCGGTAAAAGCAGAAGAAGAAATATGAATAGGCTATCCGTTTTTTTCATACTAAAACCTCCTTCTAAATAAGATTTCTCGAGAGCTATTTTACGGTATCATAAACCTGATTATTTATCCTGTCAAGTAATTTTTTTATTTATAGAAAAATCTCACCTCGATTATGTCTCACCGTTTTTCTTTCAAAGGAACAATCCAGAAAATATTCTTTTTAATTTTACTTGACATCTTTTTTATCACTAACTAAATTCAATAAAAATTTAACCTGAGGGAGGTGAGATAGATGAAGAAATTACTTGTCCTTTTAATACCCATGTTATTCCTGGTTTTCATGGGTTGCAGTCAGGAAAAAGCTGTGGAGCGGATGATGCAGAATGAGGAAATAGCTACTATGGTGATGACCAAGATGATGGGAAGTCAGCAGATGAGAGCAGATGTTATGCAAAATATGATGCAAAATCCCGAGGCAAGGGAAGAGCTGTTTAATGCTATGCTGAGTGATACCACCATGGCTATGATGATGGCTGACAGGATGATGGCTAATGACTGGGCAAAGGAGATGCTTACCAAGAAAGTGGACGAGGCGAAGAAGAAAAAAAGATAACCAATTTTTTCTCCAGAGAATTTTCCTTTATTGAAATATAAGCGCCATTCTGTAAAAGTTAAGAGATGGCGCTTTTTGCTTTTATCAATCAATTATTTTTCTAATCCATACAGGGTGCTGGTCCGCCTCTGAAGAGATTATTTATCAAATACACAATATCCGCCAGGGAAACATCGCCGTCATAATTAGTATCTCCGGAATACGAGGGGTCAGGATCAGGACCCTGCTTGAAAAGGTTATTTATTAGATAAACTATGTCGCTTAAGGAGACTTTCCCATCGGAGTTGGTATCTCCGCGCGTAAAATCGAGATCAACGTCCACCCTGCTTCTCCTGCTCCATTGGCTTTCCTGATCCTGGGCATCTTTGGCTTTAACCTTGTAATAATAGGAACCAGAGCATTTCCTTTTGACCGGATAATTTTCCCCGGTTATATCCCCGGATAAGAGAGTGCTTTTCTGAAAACGGGTTATGGGGTAAATATCGTCAAGGTAAAAACCTGCCTCAGCATTGGTCTCGTCCGTTACATAATAGAAAGCCAGAAGAATATCCTTGCCATAAAACTGACTCAGGTCGAAAATCCCCTGTATCCAGCCGCCAGAGCTGCCGGTGATACCGTACCCGTAATTCTTATCATTGGGATTTTCCTCAGTGGTGATATTACCCGGAATATTTTGATATGTCACCCCATCCAGCGATACTGCCACATAAAGATAGTCCCACCCACTCTCGATAGTGTAATCGCACCAGAAAGTCAGCGTATCCTCCGCTTGAACAGAGATGTAATCCGAAGTAACCAGGGTATTAAACAAATTATCGCCTGAACCGGAAAAAAAGGAATAAGCGGGGGAATGACTTTTGGCAGAGCTCAAGCTGAAACCACTTAAAGTCCAGCCGGAGACTCCGCTCTCGCAGTCAAAAAGCTCTGTTACCGGATCCTTAAGCTCCATCAGGGTATAACTGACTGCAGGATTATGAACATCCGGATGTTCCCAGCTTAAAGTAAAGCTGTCAGTTAATACACTGTTTATCTCGGTCAACACCGGGGGTTCCGGTGTTAAAAGGACATAAGGATTTTCAGCCAGAGAGGCGATTAGAAGATTGGGCTGAAGATGCAGTTCGCAAAAATAAGGTATATACATCGGGTCAGGCCAGAAACCATCACCCTGGCTACCCACCTCCGGAGTGAAACTGAAGATTTTATTCTTTTCTGTCTGCTCGCCATACATCCAGTCGTCTGAATCACCGTTTGTCAGATAAAATTGCCATCCGGGGAAAGAACCGTATCCGGTCAGAACTGACAGACTATCCCCTATCGATTTAAAAACCGTATGGTCGGGTGTGTATATATCGTAGTCATAGCCCCAGGGATAAAGATAATAATTGCCGAAAGCATGAAAATTAAGAGTCAATACGAAATTCGAGGAATCACACAAAGACCTTATCACCTGCGTTTCCGGTTCGGAAAAAGGAGCAGTACCTCTAAATGTTTCTGAATTGGGGTTATAAGATGAGCCAATATTATCATACCCCCACATATAGCCGAAGTTTCGGTTCAAGTCGACTCCAAAAATATCTCCTCCATTATCCCTCATGTTCTTCCTCCACATACCGCCACCATCCGGGTTAGTCTCACGGT
>JAOUFL010000028.1 GCA_029858245.1 Candidatus Zixiibacteriota bacterium | reverse complement strand
CACAACCCCCACGGTATCAGAGATTTGAGCTAAAACAGGAGTTGCTAGAAAAAGAAAGGCTGTAAAAATGAAAAGAAAGGAAAAGAGTTTATATTTTTTCATTCTTCTTCCTCGTAATAAATCATCCCTCTTAAAAGAACTATTCTACTCTTTCTATCGTCAAATCAATCAAGCACTTAACTTTCTCTTTCTCATAATTCTTAAGAGGAGAAGAACCTCTATCTCTATATCGAAATTCTATATCTCTTTTGCCTTTCCTTTAATTATAAGCCCGAAGGAGGGGAAGTTACCCCTCCTTCGGTAAAAACAGGGACGAATGTTACTTCGTCATAACCATCTTCATAGTCTTGCTGAAATCACCTGCATTCAGTTTGTAGAAGTAGACGCCTGATGCAACCTTCTCACTGTTGGAGTTGGTTCCATCCCATGTAACCGTATGATGACCAGCTGACATGGTCTCGTTGACCAGTGTCCTGACCAGCTGACCAGCCACGTTGTAGATCTTCAAGGAGACCTTGCAATCTACTGGCAGGGCAATACTGAAGTTGGTCGTCGGGTTGAATGGGTTGGGATAGTTGGGAGACAGGGCAAAGGCTGTCGGTATTGCTTTGCTGACCAGAGTGGTCTGCACTGGACGGCCAAAGTTATCCACTGCCTCAGCTGAGAACTTGGAAACTCCGTTAACGGTGAGCAGCTGACCACTGAAACCATCGCTGTTGCTCATGTAAACCAGTACTCTCATCTTGCCATTTACCACACCCTGCTCGAACTTCAGGTCAGAGCTAACTGTGCCCTCACCGTCGAAGACAAACAGAACTGCACCCAGATTGGCATTGGTAGAGATCTTGGTCTCTGCACCCTTGGTCTCTGCATAGATAGAGACATCGCCTGGGGTAGTCTTGGGTATGGCAGTAGCATCACCCAGCATAATCCTTATCATCAAAATGAAGTCTGACAAGGACAGAGGATGACCGTCAGCATTGATATCAGTAGCCGCAATCTGCTGAGCCGGGTTAATGATGAATACATCTTCACCATAGATGAAATAGCTGGAGAACAGAGTCAGGTCACCAGGATCATAAGCGATATGGTTCATGTTGATATCGCCTCTGGCTTTGATAACAGTACCTACCAGCACGCCACCGCAAGCACGACCTTCTGGATTCATTGTTCCCGGAGGAGCAAACAGATCAAAATGCAGCTTGTTGATTACCGGGTTCACCTCATGGTCCTGAACCGGGCAGTCGTTGAAGTTGAAGAAGTCCTCATTGTCGCTGGCATACAAAGTATAGCCATCAACGGATGAGAAGGTGTTCTCGCTGCAGATTCCGTCGTCAAATTCGAAGCAGATATTCAGGTCATACCTTCTCAGGTTCTCGTCACAGGCAATCTGGAACTTCAGAACAGCAATCTCCAGATAGTCTTCGGAGACTCCAATAGGCACTCCCTGATGCGCATCCTTTATGTCATACAAACCGAGAAGCTGCAGTTTATACTTGCAGCAACCGCACGACGGGCAGGGTAACTGCCTGTAAGTGAAGAACTCCCAACCCTGGGGAAGGCCAGCACCTCTTTCCACACCCTTGAAATAAAGCAGAGTGGGATCGAACTCGATATAGAGGTCGAAGGCGCCGAACTCGACTGTAGCCTTCAGCAATACTGGTACCTCAACCAACTCACAGGGCTCGCCTGTGACAGTACCAATCTGTATAAATCCTACGGTCTCGACTATTTTCACCTGGGTGGTGCAATAAGTGGTTTCGCACTCATCATAGACGCCAAAGATCAAATCATATAACCCCTCGCCAACGCCAAGGGAGTTCCAGGTGTAAACCCAGGGATTGGTTCCGCTGAATCCACCGCTTCCACCAGGAAGAACGCTCGACAGGAAGATACCCTGAATTGCAGTTCCGCCTCCATCAGTTGCGCTGATATCTATCGGGATTATATCCCCGGCAAAATACTCCAGGTAAGCCGGGCAGTTAACTACTGGTGCAACTTCGGCTTCTCTGACTACATCAAATGCACCAACCTCTCCTGCTGCAGGCCAGTTAATAACACCTGGGTTACCATCGTCCTTGACCATAGATATGGCACCACCAGTTGAGTGGACTGCGGTGGTGAAGGTCAGGGTTCCAGGACCATCAACTGTGTAGAACATCTTGCAAAATAGACCGTTAGCGGGAGCACTAAGTGGAGCGGTCATCATAGAGAGTCCCACAAACAGCAGAGGATCACCTGGGGGACCTGTTTCGTTGACGATCTTCATATCCATATAATTAACAATACTGGGTGGATTGAACCCGTAGGTGGTGGCAAATCCCAAGCTTCCAGTTAAGGCTGTATCCAGTACTGGATTGCTGGTTCCACCTGCATATAATGGCACCACGAATGCTGATATGTTATCCACAGTATTTATGTAGATATCCACCTCAACTGTTCCGCCACCCGTGCAGGGATGAACCTCGAGATCCACAGGAACCAGAGAGTATTCGTTGACCTGTGCCGGACTAGAGGTTGAGAAGAAAAGTACTAAAGAGAATACTAATACAATTAATAACAAATTCTTTCTCATTTTCATTCTCCTCTAAAAATTAATGTTTAACAACTCACAAAATTTATTTTTTCCCCCTCTCTTTCAAAGGTTAAAGCTAAGTTACCTCTTAGGAAGTTCACCTCCTTCGAAAGTGTTTAGGGTGTAAATCGTGGTTGGTTTTTACCCCTTCACTCCTCACCTCCTTTCATAAAAAAGTTAAACTGTTAAAGGTTTACATTTATATTTTCCACTTCAAAATCCTACCTCATAACAATGAGGTTTTGGACCTCCTTTAAAAAGACTATTAATCAGATATACCGCATCTGACACCGTTACCTCACCATTGCCATTGGCATCTCCCCTGATTTTAGGATTGGGTGGCGGGCCTCCTTTGAATAGATTATTTATCAGGTAGACCACGTCTGAGACAGTGATATCACCGGTTCCATTGGCATCTCCGTATTTAAATCCTCCTAATATTATCAGCTTCCCGGGTGAGAAAACTTTCGCCCGGATAAGCGTATCAGGATTAGGAAAAGGCACATCCGCAGAAAGGGTTCCGTACACATTTACATATACCATAGTATCAGGTAACAACGAGTCAGAAAGACATAGAACATCGAAATAAATCTTAAACAGTAACCCAAAGCCCGGTTCCAGCGGTTCATTATTAGGAGCTAAACCCAGAATGTTTATATTAACACAATAGGGGTTTAAGGTATCACTCGCATCTCCGTGAGCTTCCAGTGTCGTGAAATTGGCGGTTAAGGAACCACTGTTCTCTATTTTCATAATCCGGCTGGTAAGCGTATCTATGCGTATAATGTCGCCCGGAGGGCAGGGTCTGATTGTACTGGAACAAACAGTATCAATATTTACCTCAATATGGTCAGTGGTAAAATATGCACGGTCACCTGGAATAATGGTAACCAACAAACTGAAAGCGGAGATATTCTGGATAGCATCTATATAAACTGGAACCTCAGTTTTAATATGTCCCTGGTAGGTGATGGTATCGCTTACAAAAATATGGGTGTAGGCAAGATCGTCTACTGTTATTTCAACTTCCTGGCTATCCGCTGCTCCAGCCGTATCGGTTGCAACGAATGTGACATAATAGATTCCTGCCTGATTATAATCTGGGGTGAATTTAAAGGAACCTCTGCCGCTCAAAGAATCAGCGTAAATAGACGAATCAATGAAAATAGAATTAGCAGGGAAGTTGATCACCTCCAGATCAATCGGGTCTCCATCCGCATCCGTAGCCAGAATTCCGAAAATCAAAGTGTGAAACTCATCCACAGTTTTAGCACCAATCGGAACTATTTCCGGTGTTACATTTGCTTTTGTCAAAGAGCTAATCGATATTAAAACAATGCAAAATAAAACTATCGTCGCGATTTTAACTTTGCTCATCCTCTCCCTCTTTCTTTTGAAGTTATCCTTTTCCTTTATTCTACTAACTTCCATTAGAACCAAACAAAAGGACCTCTTGTTCACCTCCACTTCTTAAAGGTTAAATCTATAAAGAGCAAAGTCATTAACACGTGACTACAACTTTCTTTTACTTTTAAATTAATTCTCAGATATCCTCTTTCCCTTCATCCTCCTCAGTTCCCCCTCTTAAAGGACTATCTTCCTGAAGGTCTTTTGTGTGATATTACTGAAGATCTCAATCTCACATATTATCAGATATAATATACACTTCTATCTTTTTTTGTCAATACAAAAATTTATTTTTTTTTTTTAAATTCCCACTAATACCAAATCCTCAACTACCTGTTATTTTCACGTTATCATAAAAGCAAATATTATACCATTTGCTAAAATTAAGTTTAATTAATAACTATCTCGTTTATAATAAGTTAGCTATCCAGTATATTTCTAAATTTATTATAAGCAGAATCTGCTTTTTTCTTTTATCCTGCCTTATACTAACAAGTTACATAAATAATAGGTGATAACCATATATGAAAGCTTATTCATAAACTCTGCAAAGATTTACATCCAGCTTAATAATTTATACTCTTAATAATTCTATTTTATCATCTGTATGGGGTATAACTTCTATTTCCTCAAATTCCTCAGGTACATCAGTCCATGCTTTCACCAAATGCTTTGTTAAATTTTTTTCCTTGCAATAGCGGGAACAGATTTTGGCTGATAGAATTTTATCTTCTACTTCAGGTTTTCCCAATATCAGTCCATAAGTACTTTTAAACCCCTTTACCGTAAATTTCGTTTCATCTGATTCTGCCAATGATAAAATAAGATTATTTTCTTCCTGGTTTCTGCCCACCACAAGTTTTGCTCCACCTGGTAAACGGAAATGCCTGCCGACCTTCAGGAGAGAGATATGCCTTAATGAATCCTCTTTATGCTGGAAGGAATCTTTTAATCTTTTGGAGAAACTCTCATCAGATAACAGGCACCCACCGGCAGGGCAGGGATAATCTATTATTTTATATTCTTCAGCCAAATGAATTTGTGGTTTTCTTGACCGCCCTTGTATTTTCAGAAGCCTGGACCGGTCTACCATGCCCTCTTTTTCGGGAATCGAAGGCTCAAGAAGCTTAGCGGATAGGGGTCGTAAAATCCTACCCTGAAGACCTGATTCCTTCTCGATCAACCTCAAAGCATCTATTCTCTGTGACATCGGTCTTTCTCCCAGAACTTCACCGGTGAAGATAAAAGATGCCCCTTCTTTTTCCATCATCTCTTTTGCTTTACGAAAAAGATAAATCCTGCAGTCTATACAGGGATTTAAATTCCTCCCATACCCATATCTGGGTTTCTTCACAATCTGTAGATAATCTTCTCCTCCGAAAATCCGTATCAATCCTATCCCGAATTCCTCAGCATACTTACTCGAATAGCATATCCCGCTCTTACCATCACAGGTACAGAAAGGGGTTTTAAGGTTTATGCCTATAACCTCAAACCCAAAATTTAGAATTACCCTCAAAGCTATGGTACTATCCAGCCCTCCGGAGAGAAGTCCTATGGCTTTTTTCTTTTTCATATTTTTCTATTATATCTATACCTCTTTTCTGGAAATCTACCTTGGAAAATATAAAGCTGAAGGAACTTCACCACCTACTCTATCTGAGAGGGGGGCAGGAACTCAGAATAGAATGAAATAAGTGAAGTCTTCAGCTTTAAAATTAATCCTTTGCCTTTTTCATCAATTTAACGAAATTAACTTTTTATTTGTTTGAGCCTCCATAAGAAATTCTAAGGCTTTTGCTTTTTTTTAAGGATTAACGCTTATCCACAACCAACGATCTTAAATTATCTTTCCTGGACGAATTTATCCTTGATAGCTGAGCTTGATTTATATTAAGCTCCATATCCATACTTACTGAGCAATTCCTTCCTTCTGAAAATATTGAAAAATAGCCTCTGCTATTACCTGGTGACCTTTGGCATTATAATGAATGTATTCCTCTCTGCCGTTATCGTAAAGGTCACCCCGGCCATCGAAAAGGGTAGCAACATCGATCAGCGGAACGTTTATCCTGGGTGAAAAATCCTTCAGGGCATTATTATAATATTTATTTGCTATATGAGGCTTGGAGGTTTTTCCGGGTCCCAAAAAGATTCTGGCAGAGGAGACCGGAGTACTTAAGAACATAACCTTGATACCTGCCTCCTTGGCAATTCTTGCCATCTCACCCAGGTTAGCTAAATAATCCTCTATGGAAACCCGGTATACCAGGCTTTTCTCCCTGGAGGTATTTTTCCCGTATTTTAACAGGGTCATGACCTCGAATTTCAAAAACGAGTAGAATCTGGAAAAGGAAAGAAAATCATCCAGGTTCAGAATCCACTGAGGTGGAAATTTCTGCTCTTTATCCACTCTCTCCGAAGGACACATGTCATTCCAGCCATAAGAGATAAGTATGATATCCGGATGTAGTTTTAGAATCTCCCTTTTCAGGAGTCTTAATCCCTGGTAGGTGCTGTATCCGGTCATACCGGCATTGATCACCTCGTACCCGGTTTCCGGCAGGTTCTGGTTCAAAAGTTTTTCTAAAATTTTTGCATAGGTTTCTTCCAGATCGACATTCCAGCCAAAGGTGCAGGAGTTACCCATTATGATTATCCTGGTCATATTCTTGGTTTTGTTATCCGTGAACTCATAATCTCTATATCCCTTAGAATTTATATGGTAAACGCCATCCATAAAGAATTTACCCTTTATGGACTGATTGGGCCTGATTCTCCAGAAAAGCTCAGCATCCTTTTTATAATATCTGGGATAGCTCAACTCCGGATTTAAGATAAAGGCTCGTTCGGGAAATATTTTTTGAAGGTTGATTACCCTGAAAAAACCCTCAGCTATAAACAAGAATATAAGAAGACTCAAAAAAGAAAATAATAAGGCTTTGCTATTCTTTATCCGGTACATTGCAATTTAAAAAAGAGAATATATGAAAGGTGCTATAACCGAGCTCTCGGCAAAGATAATGAGTAATGAGAGCAAGAGTAAAAAGAAGATTATGGGTCCCATCCAGTATCTTTTTCTGAACCGAATAAACTGCCAGAATTCACCGAAAATCGTAAAACGGGAGAAAAAACTCATATCCTCTCCTTTCGGACTTTAATCTTGAGCAAACATTTTTTCACAGGAGAACTCCTCTTTCAGGGGAGCCATCTCCTTTTTATCCAATACGAAATTACCCATAATAAGGTAGTCTATCCCGGAACGCATAAAGGAAAGATATGCCTCCCTTGGGGTACAGACTATGGGCTCACCTCTCAAGTTGAACGAGGTGTTCAACAGCACCGGGCAGCCGGTCAGGTTCCCGAACTCTTTCAGAAGACCATAGAAAAGCAGGTTATCCTCTCTTCTTACGGTCTGCAGTCTGGCTGAGAAATCCACGTGAGTTACTGCCGGGATCCGGTTGTTTTTTACCTTAAAGGTCAAAAGCATAAAGGGGGAATCCCTGTCTATTTCGAAAAATTCTGCTGCCTTCTCCTGTATAACACTGGGAGCAAACGGTCTGAAACTTTCCCGGTATTTAACTTTTTGATTGACTCTGTCCTTATTATCTGCATTTCGAGGGTCAGCCAGGATACTGCGGTTACCCAGGGCTCTCGGACCAAATTCCATCCTTCCTTGAAACCATCCAATTATGTTCTGTTCCGAAAGTAGTTTTGCAGCAAGTTTCAGCAGTTCTTCTACTTTATATTCCCTGTAATTTAATCCTTCTCTATTCAGAAAACCTTTTATCTCCTCATTGGAATATCCCGGACCCAAATAGGCATCTTCCCATACAAAGTTTCTCTTATTATTTAGAATAGTATAATGAATATAAGCAGCCACGCCCACAGCACCACCAGCATCACTTGAACCAGGCTGAATAAAGACCTCCTTAAAAGGGGTCTCCTTTAAAATCCTCGAGTTAGCTAAGCAATTTAAAGCTACCCCCCCAGCTAAGCAAAGTTTTTTCAAACCGGTTTCTTCATATAGATTATTTGCCATCCTCAAAACTATCTCCTCTGTAACCTTTTGGAGACTCGAGGCAATGTCCTTATGCAGTTTTGTTATTTCCGATTCAGGGACTCTACGAGGAGAGCCAAATAGTTTATCCAACCGATTATTTGTCATCTTCAGACCATGGTCGTATGAAAAATACCGCATATTCAATTTAAAACTTCCATCTTCTTTCAAATCTACTAATTCTCTCATTATGAGATCATAATATATCGGCTTTCCATATGGAGCTAAGCCCATCACCTTGTATTCTGCGCTGTTCACCTTGAAGCCTAAATAGTAAGTGAAGGCACTGTATAATAGCCCCAGGGAATGGGGAAACCTCATCTCATGGTAAAGCTCAATCTGATTGTCTTTGCCTATCCCGCAAACACCAGTTGACCATTCACCCACCCCATCTATTGTAAGTATAGCTGCCTCCTTAAAAGGGGAAACCAAAAAGCTGGACCCTGCATGGGAGAGATGATGTTCGATCAATAAAACCTCTCCTTGGTAGCTTAGCTGTTTCCGGATTAAACTTGGTATCCAGAGTTTCTCTTTCAGCCACATAGGTGTTGCTATCAAGAAGGAAATAAAGGATTTGGGAAAGGTGGCTAAATGTGAGAATAAAATCCTTTCGAACTTGATAAACGGTTTTTCGTAAAAACCAATATAATCAACTTCCTTAGCTGATATATTTCCAGAAGAAAGGCAGTAGTTAATTGCATTTATGGGAAAGCCGGAATCGTGTTTAATTCGGGTAAACCTCTCCTCCTGAGCTGCTGCTATAATCCTGCCATCTTTAAGTAAAGCTGCGGCTGAGTCGTGATAAAAAGCTGAGATACCTAAGATATACATTTAAAATTGCCTGCGAGCATTTTCTAAATTAATTTCTGCCTTCTCTTTTTTTATCCAGTACGATGTTTTTTTATCCTTCCATTTCTTATTCAAAAGGTCCTTGCCCAGAATACGAATAGCTATGGAAAAGGGACCTATTACCAGAAAGTAAAAGAGGGTCAAGATAATAAGGGATTGAACATAGGCGACTTTTCTGGAGAATGCCTTGATACCGGACCAGATTTTTTTGAAAAAACCGCTCATATAACCTACCTTCAGGGGTAATATCAGGTTCAGGCAGAGAATTGTCAAGCATTCCTTAAAATGGAAAAATGAGAGAGGGATAACAAAATATTCTGTGCTGCTTCGTTATAATTCGCTCTCTGAAAATTAAAAAACAGACAGGGATGTCTGTTTTATCCTTTCTTTACGACTTATCCTGTAAAGCAGTTATTTACAAAAGGGTCTTTTAAAAATCCCCTCTCCTTTTTAAGGAGAGGATCAGGTTGAAAATCCCGCCACAGGCGGGGGAGAGGTTCAAGATTGACCCACCTTGAGGGTAAGGTGGGTTTACGTGGTTTTGTAGTTTTGTAGGAAAGAATATTGCTCTTTCTCCCCAGTTAAATCAGCCCTAATTGTTAAGTGCCCTTTTTATTTCTATAAATCCCCTCTCCTTACAGGAGAGGGATAGGGTGAGGTCTAATCTTACCCTATCTTGAGGGCAGTATGTTGGGGTTCAAAATTTTTAATCCCTGCCAATCTAAAACAACCCCAGCTGCTCCGTTTCTTTTTTTACTTCTTCTTCCCTGCCTTCCTCGAAAATCTTTATTTTCCCGTAAACCCCATCATGACCGGGGATGATATTCAATTTTCCTTCCCTGACCCTCTTTATCCCCTCTGCTATTTTGGGTGAGGTTTTCGAGGAGATATCCTCAATGGAAAGATCTAAAAGTATCTTAAATTCATTTCCAAAGTTCTGAATCATCTTCTTATATTCCGCTTCTACACCTTTCGTGTCCGGTGCCTGTCCCAAGACGTCAGCAATTATCTCCGGTAAGGGAATAATATGCTTAGAGGGTATTGAATTTGGCGGAACAAATCCTTGGGATCTGTCTGCCAAATCCTCTACCCTGTGCATAACACCTACGGTAAGTTTTTTATGACAGACCGGGCAGAGATTCTTATTCTTTTTGGTCTCAGAGGGAGAGGATAAAACCCCGCAGTTCCTGTGCCCGTCAAAATGGTATTTACCCTCCTCCGGGAAAAACTCTATGGTAAAAAGAAACCTGCTTTTGTCTTTCGTTTTTATCACCTGCAGAATTTCGTTATAATCCAGTTCGCAGTCGAATACATTAGCTTCTCTTCCCAGCTTAGAGGGTGAATGAGCATCCGAATTAGACATCAGGGTTATGTTGTCTAATCTGGACAGTCTCCAGTTCATCTCCGGGTCAGAAGAGAGGCCGGTTTCTATACTATATATATCTCTGGAATACTCACCAAAGCACTCCTCGATCGAATCGAATCCGGAATTAGCCCCGAAGATTGAAAACCAGGGTGTCCAGGCATGACCCGGTACAATCAGGCAATACTCTGAAACCCCCAGAATTATTTTGACCAGATCCTTAACCGGAAAGGTAAATATCGGTCTGCCATCGGATTCGAGTTTACCCAAACTCTTCAATTTTTGATTGATTTTCTCAACAACTTCAAAAGAAGGTGCAAAGATAACAGTATGGATCTTCCTTAACCTGCCAAACTGATGAAAGATATTGTTTACCTCCGCAGTGAGGATAAATTTAGTTGAGCTTTTTTTATTTTTTAACTGAAAAAGACCGTTCCCCAGAGGCTCCAGTTTCTCCTTTAACTCAGAAAGATATAATGGGTGGGTAAAATCTCCAGTACCTAAAAGTGAGATACCCTTGATCTCCGCCCATCTGGATAAAGATTCCACTTCCATCTCCTTCGAGGTAGCCCGGCTGTATTTGGAATGGATGTGAAAATCTGCAATGAAACGCATTTTGTGTCTTCCTCCTGTTATTTCTTAAGCTCCCAGGGAAAATTACACCAGGGTTGTTTTATCGTCCAGTATTCCGAGGTGTTCACATTCTTGGCTTTTATCGCCGATATATTTTTATACATAGGTTCAAGCTCAACATCTTCAATGTAAACCTCATATTTTTTTCCTTTGGTCATCCTTGGTTTATCCGGGTAGGTTTCAATCTCCTTCACCTCAAATCTATCTAATGAAATTTTCCAGAATTTCCCACCACTTTTAAGGATTATCTCCCCATTATTTAACCAGTTTGGCTCCACTCCCCTGCCTAATGTCAGATATGTATATTTTTTATCTTTGAGGTCAACTCTTACCAGAGAACCTTTCTCGGTAAATAAAAGAGCCTTACTGTTTGCAAGCCATTGAGGATTTATTCCTCCATCAGACGTTAGTTGGAAAACATCTTCTGTTTCGGTATTCAGAACCCAGATATTATCACTTTTCACGAAAGCTAAAAATTTCCCATCCGGGGATAAACTTAATTGTGCAGCAGGATCTGAATGATTGAGTATAATTCTACATTTCTTGCTTCTGAGGTTGTATACTTTAAGGTCCGAGATTTTTTCATACCTGCTTAGTCTGCCATCTCCATCCCTGTCTCCCCAAAAGTAGGAAAGGAAGAATATCTTTCCCTGGTCTGGAGTCAGAACCGCCTCCGTAATCGGGATAGAGTCAAGAAATACAGGGGTATAAGAGGAATCGGAAAGGTTATAAATCCAGAGCTCTTTCTGTCCTTTGATTAAGAGCCTCTGGCTATCTCTGAACCAGCTTACTTTCACCTGTGAGATTGAGCCATCCAGTAAAAGATAATCTGTTTTCTTTAAAATGTTTTCTTTCCCCGACCAGAGCTGTTTGGTAAGCTCATCTGAAGCCCAATCGGGTAAATCATTAACCTGGCAGACCACTATTTTCATTCGAGAGCCCAATCTTACCTTATACTGGTCTGTATATCGATACAAAAACCTCTGCATATCCGGACTCGGGATAGGATTTGTGCAGGGTGCGTTAGGTAATCCAGAAGCCAGTAAGTCTCCCTGTCTGGTGACATAATTATAAATCAAAATCTCGTTATTTCTTTCAAAGATAATGGTGTTGTCATCGATCCATTGTATGCCTGCCCAAAAATTTCCTAAATCTGGATCAAAGAGTCGTTCCTCTAAAGTTTTCGCATCTAATATGGAATACTTCCTTTCCCAGTCAAGCCCAATAGCCCTGTCGAAAAAGAATTTTCTGCCGCTCGGAGACCAGGAGAGCTGCTCGACTGAACCGTATCGCCCATCAAGAGCCAATTCGGGAAAACGGTTGAAGACCTGTCGTGGAGGTGTTTTTTTATTCAGGTCCAAAAGGTATAATCCATAATAGGTCTGAAGTAGAACCTGAGATTTATCGGGGGAAAGTGTAATCCCCTCGCTGTAAAAAGTCAACTGTCTTAGATTCTCACCCTTGATATCAACTAAGAAAATATCACTTTCTTTTTCGGGTCTATCCTCGCCTTCCATACCTACATTTATATCCCTACACTCAAAAGCCACTTGGCTTTCATCAGGAGATAAGGCCGGATTCCTATAAAGAGCATATTCAGCCTCAAAACCCTCGAGGAAATCTCTGAACCCAAAGAGCACGGCAACTAAAAGACAAAAAGAGAGCACAAACCACTTTTTTATTTTCATACTTTAAGAATTATAAATTTTTAAAAGTATACAATTCGGATTAGCATTTGTCAATCTAAATATCCAGATGTCTTAGTTTAGTTAATCTAAGATATTGAACACCAAAACCTTTTAAAAAAATTATAAAAAAAATAAAATAATACTTGACAATACTACCCCCCCCCTAAGTTATATATATAATTAAATAAGGTTTTATCATTAATAATATAATTATAATCAGTGGGGTTAACACTGAAAAACTCTTATAATCCTCGATGGAGGTGAAAATAATGTCCTATAAGAAGCGGATAAGTGTATTTTTGTTTTCATTTTTACTAATATTCTTATGTTCAAAGTTAATTATTGCTCAGCATTTTGTAATGATGAGCGACCAGCAAAGAATTGAACTGGCACTGGATATGGTCAGAAAAGGGATTCAGCAGCAGGACACTCTGAAGATCTCGATGGTCTCCGCACCTTCACTTTTTGTAAAACAGAAGAGATTTCAGGTTAATGGAGTTTTAACTAAGGAATTGCAGAATGTTTTCAATAATTCATCAAAGAGAAAACTTTCTCTTCAAAAACCCTCATTCAAACAGATAAATCCACTCAGCTCTTCTAATTTCTGGGATTTTGACATAGTGAACCTGAAGATAAAAATAGCGGGAGATAGTGCCGTTGTAGATTGCGAGCTGGTCTTATGGGGTGCTGAACCTGAGCCTGAAAGCAAGGGACCCGGACGCAGGATAACTGAAAGATTTTATTTCAAATCACCCCCTCGAACACAGAGTGTATCCCCTCCCGCTGGGGAAGGAGGCACATTTAACAACATAGGGAAAAACCAAAACCGGAGCTGGCAACTGGTGGGATTTGATAACCTTCTGGATTTCTTAAAAGTTGAAGTAAAAGCAATCGATCTATCTGGCTCAAAAATAAAAAAGGAGGGAAAATGATTAAGGAGTTCTTCAAAAGTTTCAAGTTTTTGATCTTAATACTTTCTTTGTTATCCCTTTTTAGTGTCTTGAGTTGCAATAAAAAGAGTGAGACTTCAGGCAATGCACTAACACCAAGCTGTGGGGTAGGAAGCGGAAGCTACTATTTCTCTGAAATAACATCATTACCTCAAATTTTTGATTGTAATACTACCGAAATTTTCTCAATAGAATTATCACCATATTTTGACCCAAGCTATAGTGGTTTTAATCGCCTTTATTTCGAGCTTGAAAAAGACTGGACGGTTTATCGTAGTAATTATGTGGAGTTAAATTCAGGCAATTATGCCACTCAACAGTTGGAATTTGGAGGCTCTTTGCCCACGGGAACTTACGAAG
>JAOUFL010000027.1 GCA_029858245.1 Candidatus Zixiibacteriota bacterium | reverse complement strand
AAGAATGTTTGTAATTTGTGTGGTTCTTCTAATTTCAGGGAATTCCCAGTCATTTATACATTCACTAATTGTAAATATAATTTAATCCAATGTTGTAAATGCAATTTGATTACAGTTTCACCAATGCCTTCCCCGGAAACCATAAGAAGTTTTTATAGTGATGAATATTTTAAGAAAGATTATCAATGCGGGATTAAAACTGATAACTACTACGCAGAAGGGGCAGCTACAATCCAGAAAGCAAATCAAGTACTACCTCTTTTAAAGAAGCTAAAACCAAAAGGAGTTCTTTTAGAAATTGGGTGTGCGGGTGGTACTTTTTTAGATCAGGCTTCAAAGAATAACTATGAAGTCGAGGGGGTGGAGGTCTCCTCATCTATGAGTGAGAAAGCTTCTGAGCTTTATGGGGTAAAGGTAAGGCAAGGAGACTTTGAGAAGTTGGAATTTATGGATGGATCGTTTGACATAGTTTGCATGTTTGACGTGTTTGAGCATCTTAGAGAACCAAAACAAGCTTTAGCGAAAATCTATCGGATTTTAAAATCCAACGGAATAGTTGTAATAGACATTCCCACTACTAAAAATGCTTTAGCTTTCAAGCTTTCTACGAAAATCCTCGAGATTGCTAAAAAGACAAGAGGAATTTCATCGCCTCCATATCATCTTTATGAGTATCTTCCAAGTACTCTACAGAGGTTTTTACGCTTGACCAACTTCGAATTATGCAAGGTAAAAAAATACACCACTCCTCCCTGGAGATATCTAAATGAGGATGGTTCCAGGATTAAAAAATTAATGTTGTGCATTACAAGATATTTTAATTATTTACTAAGCATATCTTTTAAGGTCTACACCGATAGGTTATTAGTCATTGCTCAAAAATAGGAAAACAAAATGTGCTAATCTTATAAAGGGTAATAAAATCAATGGAAAAAAATTACTCTGATTCAAGAAATATATTCCTTTTTTTAAGCTAGTATAAGAGGCTGTTTTGTGTAAACATTTGATTCTAATCCGTTGTTAATTATAGGCTTATAGTTAAAGATAAAATGAATCCTTTTCGGGGCATAACATTTGCTCAATTTCTGAACAAAAAGAAGTTTTGTTTTTTTAAGTTATCAAAAAGGATAAACCCTATCCCAGGAAGGGATAAAAAAGAATGGATTCTGTTAAGTTCAGTCAGGAAGTTAAAGATAGCCAGTATGAGAAAAAGGGGGGTGTATTTTTTCACTTAATAAAGTTAAAAACCTTATAAGCGGCTTAACAGAAATCTGTATGAGTAAATATATCGCTTAATAAAAATGCACTATTTTATCACAGGTGGAGCAGGATTCATCGGAAGTCATCTGGTCGATAGATTGATGTCGAGGGGTGAAGTAACCGTATATGATAACCTCACCTCCGGGAAAATTGAGTTTATTTCTCACCATCTGGGAAATCCTGCGTTCAAATTCATTCAAAAAGACTTACTTGATTATGAAGATTTAAAAGAGGCAATAACAGGTCATGATATGGTATTTCATCTAGCTGCTAACCCGGATGCCCGCCTGGGAATAGAAAAAACCCGACTGGATTTGGAACAGGAGACTATGGCTACTTTTAATGTTTTAGAAGCGATGAGAGAAAACAGCATAAAGAAGATAGTTTTCTCTTCAAGCGGAACCATTTATGGTGAAACACCCGTTATCCCTCTGCCAGAAAACTATGGACCTGTTCTACCCATCTCTCTTTATGGAGCAGGCAAAGTAGCTTCTGAAGCCTTGATTTCCGCTTTTTGTCATACTTTTGATATTCGATCCTGGATTTTCCGCTTCTCCAATATAATCGGACCCAGAGGAACTCATGGTGTAATCTATGATTTCATACATAAGCTGAAAACCAATCCGGAGGAGCTGGAGATATTAGGCGACGGAACTCAGGAAAAACCTTATCTCTCAGTGGAGGATTGTGTCGGGGGTATACTCTTCGGACTTGAAAATTCTTTTGACAAGGTGAACTTCTTCAATCTGGGATGCGAATCCACTACCACTGTAAAAACCATCGCCCGGATAGTGGTAAAAGAATTAAAACTGGAAAATGTTAAATTCAAGTATACCGGTGGTGATAGGGGTTGGCCCGGAGATGTTCCTAAGGTCAGGTTTGATATCCAGAAGATGAAAAATCTGGGCTGGAGACCAGAACTTCACTCAGACGAGGCTGTGTTAAAAGCAACAAAAAGTTTAATAGGTGAAATCCTGGGGGAAAAAGTATGCAAATGGTAATTCTGGCAGGAGGGTTAGCCACAAGGTTAAGACCTATGACATTAAACACCCCAAAGTCGATGATAAAGGTAGCCGGTCGACCTTTCCTGGAATACCAGCTGGAGCTTTTAAAAGAATATGAGATAAAAGATATACTTTTATGTGTTGGATATAAGGGAGAGCTAATTAAAGAATATTTTGGTGATGGGAAAAAAATGGGAGTGAACCTTTCCTACAGCTTTGATGGTGAAAAGCTTTTGGGCACAGCTGGTGCTCTTAAAAAAGCCTATAAGCTGCTTAACGAGAACTTCTTCCTGATGTACAGCGATTCATATCTGCCGTATGATTTTCAAAGGATAGAGGATTTTTTCAAAAATAAAGACAGACTTGCCCTGATGGTAGTATATAAAAACCAGAACAGGTTTGATAAAAGTAACGTTTTTATCCAGAACTGTCTGGTAAAACTTTACGATAAGACCTTCCAGCAGGAAAAACTGGAGTATATTGATGCCGGGTTATCGATCCTCAGAAAAGAGGTCTTAAATATTATACCGGAGAACGAGTCCTGCGATTTAGAGCAGCTCTATAAAATCCTTATATCTGAAAACGAGATATCAGCTTATGAGATCATACAGAGATTTTACCAGATAGGCTCTCCCGAGGGATTAGGAGAATTTACAGAATTAGTTAAAAACGGGGGATTAAGTTAATGATAGTAACCAGAACGCCTGTGCGGATTCCATTGGGTGGAGGGGGAACTGATCTTCCCTCTTATTATACACGGCACGGTGGGTTTTTAATAAGTGCCGCCATAGATAAATATATTTATATCACCGTAAATAAAAGATTCGAGAAGAGCATCCGGGTCAGCTATTCCCAGACCGAAATAGTCGATTCGGTCGAGGAGATAAAACACCCTCTTGTCAGAGAATCATTAAAATTCCTGAATATAGACTCAGGGATTGAAATAACCTCCATTGCCGACATTCCATCAAATACTGGACTGGGAACATCATCCTCTTTTACTGTTGGCCTTATAAATGCTCTTCATACTTATAAACATGAAAAAGTGAATGCCAAAGAACTGGCTGAGGAAGCCTGCCATATAGAGATCGGGCTTCTAAAAGAGCCTATTGGAAAACAGGACCAGTACTTGGCTGCCTTCGGTGGTGTAATCTGTCTGGACATTGACCGGTTGGGTAATGTCGATGTTAAGCCAGTTAGACTCTCCGAGGACGCCTTAGACCAGCTGGAGAGCAACACCCTGCTTTTCTATACCGGAATAAGGAGATCCGCCTCTGAGGTTTTGTGCTCTCAGAACCAGGGTGCGAGCCTCAATCAGGAACAGGTTATTCGGGCATTGCACCAGATAAAAAAGATCGGTTTGGAGATAAAGAAGTCTTTCGAAAAAGAAGATTTGGAAAGGTTCGGAAATCTTTTAGACCAGCACTGGCAGACCAAGAAAACACTTTCCAGTAAGATCTCCAAAGAAAAAATCGACTTATGGTATGACCTTGCCAAAAAGAACGGGGTTCTGGGAGGAAAGCTTATGGGAGCCGGAGGTGGTGGATTCTTTATGCTTTTCTGTAATAATGGTAAAAACGCCTTAAGAAAGATAATGGAACAGGAGGGTTTAAAGGAGATGAGGTTCAGAATAGACTTCGAAGGTTCCAAGGTTCTGGTAAATATCTGAGAGAGGGTGCAGAATGAAAGAGAACAAAACCTTAATCCTTCCTATCACTTTCGATAAAGATATTACCAACATAGCTTTTATCAATTCATATCTGGAGGATATGAAGGAAATCGTGGATAGGCTGGACAGAGAAAAAATCGACCGGATAATCGAGCTGCTTTTCTTTGCCTGGAAAAAGGAAAGAACTATTTTCGTAATGGGCAATGGTGGCTCTGCTTCAACTGCGACCCATTTTGCCTGTGATCTGGCAAAATGCACCATTGTGGAGGGGAGAAAAAGGTTTAGAGTCATATGTTTGAATGATAACATCCCGCTTATGAGCGCTCTGATAAACGATAACGGTTTCGATAATCTTTTCTCTGAACAGCTTAATAATCTGATGAAGAAAAATGATTACCTGATAGGTTTTTCCGTGCATGGAGGAGAGGGTAGGGATAAAGCCGGACTCTGGTCCCAGAATCTTTTGAAAGCTATGCACCTGGCAAAAGAGGAATATCAGGCAACCCTGCTCGGATTCTCCGGATTTGATGGAGGGGGGATGAAGGACATAGCAGATGAATGTCTGGTCATACCTTTTAATTCTACTCCTCAGGTAGAGTCATTCCATTTAGCTATGGAGCATCTCATCTGCAATTGTCTGAAAAAGAAAATAGAGGAATATGAATAAAGCAGTTTTCTTAGACCGGGATGGGGTTATAAACCAGATAGTCTATCATCGGGATATCGGGATTGTGGACACCCCTTTTCATCCATCCCAGTTCAAGCTTTTGCCCGATGTTAAAAAAGCCTTAAGAAAGATAAATAGACTCGGATTGAAAACCATATTGGTTTCCAACCAGCCGGGTGTAGCTAAAAAGCATATGAGCCTGAAGAACTTTTATAGCATAGACCAGAAGATGAGAAAAGAGATGTCAAAAAATAAAGTGACCTTAGACGCAGTATATTACTGTCTGCATCATCCACAGGGTAGTGATAAAAGATTTAAAAAGAACTGCAGTTGCAGGAAACCCAAACCTGGCTTAATCCTCAGGGCATCTAAAGAGCTAAAAATCGACCCTGAAACCTCTTACCTGGTGGGAGATAGCCTTACTGATATCCAGGCAGGAAAGAAGGCTGGGTGTACAACTTTTCTTTTAGGTAATCACAAATGCGACATATGCAGATTAATGGAAAAAAAGAATACCAGGCCGGATTACATTGTAAAAGATTTATTTGAGGCAGTAAAGTTAATAGAGAAAAAAGAGGGGGTAAAATAATGGAACTTTACATCGACACCGCTAATGCTCAGGATATCAAGGAGGCTTTATCCTGGGGGTGTATCTCCGGAGCAACCACCAATCCCAAGATTATGTCCAACGAGAAAGGTGGATATAGTTTCAAAGAAAAGATTCTGGAAATCATAGAACTGGTTAAAAACCCGGTGAGTGTGGAAGTAACTGAAGAGGATCTTCATGGGATGGTGGAGGAAGCCAAAATCTATGCTTCGTGGAATGAGAATATAGTGATCAAGATTCCTATGGGAATTGAAGGGCTGAAAGCTGTAAGACAGCTTGAAAAAAATGAAGGTGTAAAAACAAATGTTACGGCCATAATGTCTTCCAGCCAGGCAATACTGGCTGCTTTATCCGGAACTTCTTATGCCAGTATATTTTATGGAAGGATCTCAGATATGGGTTATGACCCGGTTGAAGTTATAAGGGAAACCTCAGCTCTTTACAAAGAACAGAATATTCATACCAGGCTAATCGTGGGAAGCATACGCACAATCCTGGACGTTAACAAAGCCTTCCTGGCAGGTGCAGATATAGTTACTGTTCCTTTTCCTATCTTGAAGAAAATGACACAGAATCCGAAAACCGAAGAGACCATAAAAGAGTTTAATTCAATCTGGAGAGAGATGAAAGAAAAGGGATTAATCAAACTCGAAGAGAAAATCTCCCCCAGAAAGTTAACCATTACCAGAGCTTTAAAGGTATGAAGATAGCTTTCATAGGACAGAAAGGTATACCTGCCATCTATGGAGGAATCGAGGACTTTACCGAAAAGGTGTCACTCAGGCTGGTAAAAAGAGGTCACCAGGTTACAGTATATTGCAGACCTTATTATACCCGGTTAAATGGAGATTACAAGGGCGTAGCTTTAAAGAAGATAAGAAGTATAAAAAGCAAACACCTGGATGCAATCTCCCATACTTTTCTCTCCAGTCTGGACGCACTTTTTGAGGATTATGATGTGATTAACTATCAGGGTACAGGACCTTCCTCTTTATCTTTTTTACCCAGATTAAAAGGAAAAACCAAGATTGTGGCAACCATCCATAGCCTGGACTGGAAAAGAAAAAAGTGGGGTGTAATAGCCAAAACCCTCTTAAGAATGGCAGAGTATCCCTCTGTTTATTACCCACACAAGGTCGTCACTATCTCTGAGGGATTAAAAAAATATCTGGAGAAAAAATATAACAAAGAAATTTTCAAATTAACCCCTGGAATCGACCCGCCCAATTACAGGGCACCAAAAAGGATTAAAAAATTTGGCCTGGAAAAAGAGAAATTCATACTATTTCTGGGAAGGTTAGTCCCGGAAAAGGGGTGTCATTATCTATTAAAGGCATACAGAGACCTGAATACAGATTACAAACTCTTTATTGCCGGAAACGGCTTTTTCTCAGAGGACTATCTGAATAAGCTTCACCAGTATAAAAGTGATAGAATACTCTTCGGTGGTTTTGTGGAAAAGGAGGTGCTGGAGGAGCTTTTCTCCAATGCTTATTTATATGTTTTGCCTTCAGAGGTGGAGGGCGTTCCTCAAACCTTGCTTCAAGCTTTAAGTTATGGAAGATGCGTTCTGGCAAGTGATATTCCGGAGAACAAGGAAGCTATGGGGAAATGGGGTTTTAATTTCAGAAATAAAGATATAAAAGATTTAAATCAACGTTTGAACTTTCTATTGAATAATAGAGAATTAGTCCTTAAGGGACAGAACCAGAGAAGCGATTATGTTAAAGCAAAATACTCTTGGGACCGGACCGCAGAAGACCTGGAAAAACTTTTCATTCAATGTGTGGGGAGTAATTGAGTTGTTGAATCATCACCTGGTTAAAAAAAGAGGGTTATATGTTAAGGGAAACCGAGTCATTTTATAAGAAAATACATTTTTTAGCTGACCTCTTCCTCACCATAACAGCTTTATACCTTTCTCTGTTTATTTTTGTCGGAGAGCAAAACCTGACTGAATCAGCTATTCAGAAGCTTTTACTCTTAATCCTTCCCATCTGGAGTTTCTTTTTCCTGACCGATCAAAAGGCTTATAAATATAGCCAGCTTTCCATATCAGGGATATTAAAAAAACTTCTCCCCCCGTTTTTGAAAAGCTCTGCCTTGCTGATTTTTCTGCTTTATCTCTCGAGCTCCCCGAGCCAGAATTTTAAAACGTTGATACTCTTCTTTGGATTTGACCTTTTGCTTTTATCTGCCATTAGAATAATAATAAAATTTACCCTGATGATAAATTATTCCAAGGGAAACCATGTCCAGAATATCCTGGTGGTTGGCACCGGGAGTTTAGCTCAGGATTTTATCCGGAAAGCAAAAGAAAACAAGGATTGGAAAGTAAAAATATTAGGTCTTTTGGATTGGGATAAAGCTCAGAGAGGAAAACTTGTCTCCGGTATTCAGGTAATTGGAACCCTGGAGGGCTTGCCGCAGATTATAAAAAATAATCATATAGACTATATAGTCTATGCTGTTCCCAAAAGGTTTTTGAACCTTATCGAGGAAAGCATTTCAACCTGTGAGAAAATGGGTGTTTCCGCCTGTGTGTTAGCGGATTATTTCCCTATTAAATTCAACCATAAAAAGCTTCTGACCTTTGAGGAGACCCCCTTCATCTTTTTCTCCCCTGCTCCCAAAAAGACTGAAGCGGTATTGATAAAGGAGATTTTCGACCGGGTGATAGCTTTTATTCTTATAATCCTTTTTTCTCCATTAATGTTATTGACTGCTATTCTGGTAAAGAAAAGCTCTAAGGGTACTGTTCTTTTCAAACAGCAAAGGGTGGGCTTAAACGGTAAAAAGTTTATCCTCTATAAATTCAGGACTATGGTGGAGAATGCAGAAGAACTGAAGAAATCCCTGCAGGATAAAAACGAGATGGAAGGTCCGGCTTTTAAAATCAAGGAGGACCCCCGTATAATCAGAATAGGTAAGTTTATGAGGAAAACCAGCTTAGACGAACTGCCCCAATTGTTCAACGTTCTGGCAGGGGATATGTCCCTGGTTGGTCCCAGACCTCCACTGCCTCAGGAGGTAAGTAATTATGATATGTGGCATAGAAAAAGACTATGTATGAAGCCCGGATTGACCTGTTTGTGGCAGGTAAATGGGAGAAACAGTATAAACTTCGATAAATGGATGAAGCTGGACTTGGAATATATAAACAACTGGTCCTTGTTTCTGGATTTAAAGATTTTGCTTAAAACCATCCCTGCTGTTCTCTCCATGAGCGGGGTATAAATCAAGATTTAAGAAAGACAATTTTTATCCGATATAATTAAAAGAAGCTTTATATCTATAAAAAAACAATTTTTTATTTAAGGAGCAAAAGATATGAAAGGGGTTAAGATCATATTCTGCTTAATTTTAATTCTTGCTTTCACCTGGTTTAATCTCTCGTATTCATACGATAATGCAGGCTATGGAGCCAGAGCCACTGGTATGGGTGCTTTTGTGGGGCTGGCAGACGATCCCAGTGCTATCTTCTATAATCCGGCTGGAATAGCCCAGATAAATTTACCTCAAATCTACTTTATGTACGACAGGATTACTAAAAATGGATTTGGAGAGCTGGAAAATCCGTATCTCGTTAGCGGGGCAATAGTTTATCCTTTAAATCACAATCTGAGGCTTATTGCTGGTGGAAGTCAGAAAGGCTCCTGGGCTGATCCCACAGCTATTGTGACCAACAACATAGGAATCGTGGGTCTTGCCGGGTGGCTTATGCCTGAACTCTCAGCGGGTTTTAATGGTAAATTCCTCTACAACTCTAATTACGGTAAGAAAAAAGGATTTGATTTTGATCTGGGACTTTTTTGCCGGGTCTCACCTAAATTTTCCTTTGGTATTTCCATGGAAAATGTCTTAGCTCAGGAGATGATCCCGGAACACCCCGACACCTTAAGATATGCAGTGAGACAGGGGAAAATAGGCTTAGCTTATCATTTTGGCTGGGAAAGATATTCAACCACATTAGCCTGGGATTTAAAAGTTAAAAACTCGGTTGAGCCGGAAAACAAGACCTATACTTTGAATTCCCTGGGAATCGAGGAGTGGATTCTGACCGGCAGTGACTTAAGCCTGGGAGTAAGGGGTGGTTACACTTTTGGCAAAGAGTATGAAAAGGATTTAAGCCAGCCCGGTTTCGGTTTTTCCATCAGGTATAAAGGAGTTAACCAGACTTTTCAGTTGGATTACAGTTTTCAGAAATACCCCTATAAAAGTGATGAGAGTATAGCCGGGGACCATCGGGTCTCATTCTCTGTGATGTTCGGAGGCACAGGAGAAAAGAAAAAGGAAAAGGAAGAAGAAGTAGTCCAGGATTTTCACCGTCTGGAGTATGTGGAAATATCACCGATCCAGCAGATTCCCGAACCTGTAAAAAAACC
Organism: Candidatus Zixiibacteriota bacterium; assembly: GCA_029858245.1. GTDB lineage: Bacteria > Zixibacteria > MSB-5A5 > MSB-5A5 > RBG-16-43-9 > JAOUFL01. The sequence continues at coordinate 4,379 of JAOUFL010000027.1, read as the reverse complement.
GGAAGAGGTGAAACCGCTTTCCACTAACCAGACCTTTAAACTTACCTCTTCTGTAGAGCAACTATCTGCAGGGAGAAACCGTTCAGTGATGTTTATGCTCAAGCCGGAGCTTGAGGAGCAGATCGATCAGTGGAGGCTCTACATCTGCAGTGAAAAACCAGAAGGTTTTGAGAGTGCCCAGTTAAAACCGGTCCTTTTAAAGATTATCGAGGGAAGGGGTGTTCTTTCTTCCGGAATAATCTGGGATTGCAGGTATAATGGTGAGACCCTCAAAAAAGGAACTTATTATTATGCTCTGGAATTAGTGGACCAGAACGGTCAGCTCCTGTACAGCCAGTGGAACACTTTCAAGTTGAAATAAATTGCAGTAGCAATCTACTTGACACCTGATAACGTTGGGGCAGGACTTTGTCCTGCCATTTTTTTTATTTTGAAGAATTTCAGTAATTTTACAATACTTGATCCGGTAAAATGTTCTCAAAATCAGGATTTACCTGTATGTATCAATTCTTTCCTCATCACACTATCTTAATCATCTTATGCAATCCCAGCCACAACTTGTCTGGCAATCCACTGGCTCAGCACCACCTTTCATTGTGAAATTTATCAGATAAACTATATCTGATACAGTTACATCACAATCTCCATTAACCTCGCCTTTCCATAAAGGCACAGGAGGAGGTCCTCCTTTACAAACATAATTTATAAGGAAAACCGGATCCGAAACAGTGACAGAACCGTCAGTGTTGACATCACCTACAATATTTGGGAACCTGATGGTGAAATCATAGGTGCTGATATCAGTAGCAGTATTCTCCACACAATCCTGAGCTACTATTTTTACCCTGCACTTGGTAGAAGGTGGTCCTGTTACAGGGCAGTTTATTCCAATATTACCTAATCTCGGAATGTCAGTAAAAAGAACTTCATTATATCCATTAGCACCGCTATTCCTATCGAGATAAACATCAATTAAAGTGGTATTATCAAGCCCAGGTGAAGTGCCTGACCCAACTCCCCATATGATAATTCCACTATCCCCAATTACCCACTCCTCTCCACCAATTGGCATATATATATTTGCGTAATAAGGACCACCTTTGTAATATGCGATAAAGGTATGAGTTGATTCCGCAAAAGGCACAGTTATTATCCAAATTGGATATGAATTTGTATTTCCAGTTTCTACATAAAGCCAGTGCTTGAATTCACAATAATATCCACCAAGCTCCTGGTTATCAGCTTGCAAGGTATGGACTTCAAACTGCTCCCAGCAACTGACAAATGGTGAGGCTCTAAGTTCTGTATCTATTCTCAGTTGTCCACCATCCCCCCCAATCCATCTGGTCATTACCTTAGCAATACCAGCACCTTGCATATAACTTTTCCATCCATGATAAATTCCTAATGCTTCCTCTAATATATGATGTCCATTCACATTATCAAAAAGCCCCTCTTCATATTCGTCATAAGATATATTGGAAGCTTCAGAAAGCGCTGATACCATAGTGCTATAGTGCAAGACATCAAAACATAGTTCACAATAAAGGATGCCATCATCCTTACAATTGGGTGTAGATCCACATTGGGAGCTGCATCCATCTGCATAATGAAAATAATTTTGCACCCTAAATAGTATTTTTTTAGCTAAGAGAGAATCAGTGATTCTATCTTCTTGCGGGTAAACAGGAGTCTTGGGCGAATCACAATAGAAGGCAAGAGACCTCTGGAAAAGACTAGGGATAGAGTCAAATCCATTGTGATGGATTGATATAAACCAGTCTGCAAGTGAATCATTTGCCATGTGAGCCCTTTCTACTGTAGAGATGTCTGTGGTATCTGTTTCACGCGTCATTACTACAGAAAAATTAGGATAAAAGTATATCTGCCATCTTAATTCCTTTGCTACTTCTAAATTAATCCACTGCTCAGTTAAATGCAAGTATGGGCCCACTGATCCCTTATTTTGGTTTTTACCTCCACCATTATACCAGTATTTTGAAGCACCGGGTCCTCCATGCCCTGGGTCTATACACACTATATTTTGAGCAAAAGAATTTCGACTAAATAATAATAATGTAACAACAAATAATCCCATAATTAACTTGTTTTTCTTCATTGTAACCCCCATAAATGAAAGTTTATTTTAATCTCATAATAAACACTTCCAAATTCTCCCACTTCGTGTCTCTTGTCCAATAAGCTATCTTCGTCATATCTGGTGACCAAACTGGGTCGTGCTCAAGCTCATCCGACGTATCCGTAAGCTGAGTTTTGCCACTACCGTCCACATTTATTAGATATAATTCAGAGGCAAGAACATAATGCCCATCTTCCTCAGTATCGAAATATACAATTTTCTTACTATCTGGTGACCAGTTACCTGTTCTCCCTTCACTCAAGATTATCCCCACCCCTAAATTAGCTATCTCGTTCCCGGTGCTGTCAAATACAATTATCTCACCTCTGGAGTTCTTTCCTATAAATTTGAGACCATCTGGTGAAATCTGGGCAAACCTATATTCCTTATCAGTTATTCTCTTCTTCCCACTCCTATCCGCACTTACCAACCAAACTCCCTTCTCACCTTTAATCCCTGCAACAATCATCTGTTTTTCTGCTTGTACTGATTTTAATCTTCCGTTTCTAATTACTTTGAAAAATGGTCCACCTCTGAGAGCATGCAAATCTTCATAATATCCCACTGTGCCATCTTTTAAGACAATAAACTTACTTGGCTTATCAGGGGCTGGGTCTTCAAATGTAGGATGGGTTTCGCTAATCGTCTCTATTTTACCGTTTAAGCTTGCTTTTTTCAGTCTGGTAGTTACAGTCTGCTTTCCCTTTATCCTGCCATATTCCCATTCAGAAACCACTAATTCGCTGTCGCTCAACCATTCATAGAATTTGGGTTTAAGGGGGGAAATTTTCCTTATTTCTCCTTTCCCTGACGAATCTGTTACACAAATTCCCTCTGTACATAGAAAAGCAAGTTTGGTCCCATCTGGAGACCACTTGGGTGAACTACCCTTACCAACCAAAATAGTCTCAAACTCTGCTTTGGTCACTTCTGCTGTCTGCTGCCCAGATATCACTATATAACTTAAGGTCATAAGAAGAGCTAATACCGCCAAAATGATAATACCCCATTTACTCATAATACCTCCTATCTCAGATTGGTTTTCAATATAAGATATAAAATCATTATTAAGATTATCAAGGAACTTCTTGCATTAAAAATTAGCCAACCCTATTATAGCAATATTTATTAGCACCAGGACCTCCGTGACCTGGATCTATGCAAAAGTCTTCAAAGCCTTGACAAAACACAGTTAAGGGATACATTAAGCCTACTGCTAACACGATTAACAAAATTAAATTTTTATTCATTATCTCACCCCCGGAATGAAATTATTTGATTTTTATAACATAGATATTATGGCTATAATAGCCAGTACAAGCAATTTTAGTTCCATCAGGGGACCAAATTGGATATCTTTCAAATTCATCTGGAGTGTCGGTAACTTGGGCCCTTTCTGTTCCCTCAGCATTTTCAATATATATATCAGACCCTATTGTCTCAAGTTCCTCGCCTATGGCCGTCATATACATATAGGCTATCTTTTTACCATCTGGAGACCACTTGACATTAGGAGGACCAAGAGTGGCGCTGAAAGTATCACCTGATTCATATCCCTTTTTCCCTACGCAAGTATAAATCCCTTGGAGATCTATTACACATGTGCCACACAGTGATCCACATACTGCCAATATTTTAGTTCCATCAGGTGATAATTCTGGAAAAGAAAACAGCCTTCCAGTCGTAATTCTCTTTTGTATCTCACCATCCAGGCTTTCAATCCAGATATCTCCTGCTCCGGTAGAACCACTGGGAACTACATAAGCCCTCATCTGCTTTTGAGTAGAATCAGATTTTAATCTGCCAAATTTTACCACCTTAAAAGTTCTTTCTCCTGTAATATGACCAGTAGGTTGTTCAAAAGCATTCTCGTAATATCCGATAGTGCCACTAGGCAGAAAAATGGGGAAGGTTATTCTTGGTGCCTCTCCTTTCCCTGGGCGATCTTCTACTATCAATTCTTCCTTCCCATCCAGAGTTAGCTTTTTTATTCTGATTATTGGCCCCAATAAAACACCCTCGATTCTCTGCGTCTCTTTCTCCCATAATATAAATTCTGAATCATTCAACCAATTGAACCCTTTTACTTTCTCATTTATAGGAGCTACATTTACAATTTCTGCCTTAGCCTCTATATGTGCAACACACAACCACCTATCCTCAGAAATAAAAGCTATTCTAGTACCATCTGGAGACCACATGGTAGACCCACCTTTACCAATTAAAATAGTCTCATACT
>JAOUFL010000229.1 GCA_029858245.1 Candidatus Zixiibacteriota bacterium | reverse complement strand
TATAATTCAAATGACTGCGATCCAGTAATCGATCCTATCTGGGCAATCGGTTGTGACTGCGCTGGCCTGGTTTCCAGAGCGTGGGATTTATCATACAAACGAAACACCGGTGGATTAACGCATTCATCATTGGTAAACGAACTTGAGGGTTATGAATATCTTTTAAGGGGTGATATTGTGAATGATACTGTTGGAAAGCATGTGGCTATATTTTTTGATTGGGCTGGAGTTGATACTATGGAGGTTATTGAAGAAACCCCACCTATTGCAATAAAGAGTGAATGGCCATCAAGCAAGTATAATAATTATACTCCCTATAGATATATATACGTGCAAGAGACTTCTTTACAAATTTGTGGGGATGCTAACAGTGATGGGTTAGTAACTGTTGGGGACGTGGTCTGGCTGATTCATTATCTGTTCAAGGGAGGACCTGCCCCTGTCCCATTATGTAAAGCAAACGTTAATGGAGACAGTATAGTAAGCATAAGTGATATAGTTTACCTTATCAATTATCTCTTCAAAGGAGGAAATCCACCTGATCCTTTTTGTTGTTCATAATTATTAAAACAAATGGAAAAAAATTAAATGTTCAAACAAAAAAAAGGATTTCATCAAATCCATATAAACCAAAAAAACGTATAACAAGTGAGGTGTAAAATGAATAGATTAAAAAAAATATCTGTATTTTTAGCACCCATTCTTATCCTTATTTTCTCCATAATAATCGCGACAGAAAAGAAAGTAGAACAGCAACAGCAAACCTATGTTCCACAGGTCATAATCAACGCCCCCTGGGGAAATAAACCAGGAGAATTCGGTCTTTATGTCGAGGGTCCAATTATGGGACCCAGCACCTTCACCATTGCTCCCAATGGCGATATCTACATAGTTGATACCTTCAATAATCGTATCCAGAGATTTAGTAAAGACGGTACTTTTTTATCAATGATGAGAGCACATGGTTCAGGTTGGGTTGAAGATATCTGTGTGGACGTTAATGGGAATACATACCTTATACACCTTGGACCTGCAAGGATAAGAAAAATTGACACTGAGGGAAATCTTTTAAAGGTTATTAATACCTTTAATAGCTATGAGAATCGAGATGATGAAGATGTCAAGGGAATGAACACACATGGTGGTTCAACCAGACTTTACTGCGATAATTCCAGCAGATTATTTATAACTTATAAGAAGGAGAATGAGAGAGCTCAGGTAATATTTCAATTGGGCACAAGTGAAGCAGAATTCAGTCCCGAACAGCAGAAAACAACAATTAGAAGAGGATATGCTGGAATAAGTGGTAAGATACTGAATAAAGATCAGATATTCCAATACCTGGATGGTAAAATGTTCACAGTAGATAATTCAGATAAAAAGATTACAGGATATAATTTCCTTAGTGCCTATTCCTTTCTGGACGTGGATGGCTCAGGCAACGCCTATATGACTCATTACAACATGGACACGGATATATACTCCGTAAAAAAACAAACTCCGGATGGGGAGGAAATCTCTACTTTCGGATGGAAATTAGAGGGCTACGCCCAGCATAATCTAAACAAACCCCTAACTGTTGATGAGGACGGAAACGTTTACGTATTAGGTTCCACAAAAGACGGAATAACCTTAACCAAGTGGTCACCTGCTGTTAAATAATGATGAATAAAACCCCCTTTGAGGGCAAGGTAGGAATACCGATACCGATTTTTTTGAAATAGGGAATAAATGACAATTAAGAAAACAAGCATATTTTTAATACCCATTCTTATCCTTATTTTCTCCCTTATAATCGCAACAGAAGAAGAAACAATCCAGCAGCAAACCTATACCCCGCAGGTAATAATCAATGCCCCCTGGGGGGAAAAGAATGTACAAATGGACAGGGAACAATCCCCTCCCGGTGAATTCGGTCTATATGACCCTTATTCACGAGACCCAAACGCTTATGATCAAGGACCAGTCCAGGGACCAAGCACTTTCACCTTAGCACCCAATGGTGATATTTATATAGTAGATACTTTTAATCATCGCATCCAGAAATTTTCCAAAGATGGAGCTTTTGTATCAATACTCCCTGCACACGGCTCTGGCTGGGCTGAAGATATCTGTGTAGATGAGAATGGAAATATATACCTTTTACACCTTGGACTTGCAAGGGTAAGGATGAGCGATTCTAAAGGAAATCTTTTAAAAGTTATTGAAACCTTTGATCGCTACAAAGAACCGGATGAAGATGCAAGGGGAATGAATACACACGGAGGCTCCACCCGATTTTACTGCGACAACTCAGGCAGATTATTCATAACCTATAAGAAAGAGAACGAAAGAGCCCAGGCTATATTCCAGCTTGGCACAACTGCAGCAGAATTCAGCCCGGCGCAGCAGAAAGCCACTATCAGGAGAGGCAATGCCGGCATAAGCGGTAGGATACTGAACAAAGACCAGATATTCCAGTACATCGACGGTAAGATGTTCACAGTAGATGACTCGGATGAAAAGATGACAGGATATAATTTTTCTGGCGGTTATTCCTTTCTGGACGTGGATGGCTCAGGCAATGCCTACATGACTCATTACGATACGGAAACAGGCATATACTCCGTAAGAAAACAAACCCCGGACGGACAGGAAATCTCCACTTTCGGATGGAAATTAGAGGGCTACGCCCAGCATAATCTGAACAAACCCCTGACCGTTGATGATGACGGAAACGTTTACGTATTAGGTTCTACAAAAGACGGGATAACTTTAACCAAGTGGTCACCTTCCGGGAAATAAAGATGAAGAGTTTTAAAAGTATCTGTTTTCTTTTGGGGGGTGTTTTTATTTTCTTTGCGTCTCTTTTCGCATCAGAAAAAGAAACAACCCAACAGCAAACCTATACACCACAGGTAATAATCAATGCCCACTGGGGGAATAAACCAGGAGAATTCGGGCTTTATGACCCATACAGAAGCAATCCTGATGCTTATGACCAGGGTCCAATCCAGGGACCCAGCACTTTTACCATAGCACCCAATGGCGATATCTACATAGTGGATACTTTTAAACACCGCATCCAGAGATTCAACCAGAATGGGCCACTTGTTTCTGTTTTTTCTGCTGTTGGTTCTGGGTGGGTTGAGGATATAGCTGTGGATGCAAGCGGTTATATTTACCTATTATATTTGGGACCCCCTCAAGTATGGAAAAGCGACCAGGAAGGAAATCGTTTAGAGATTTTTAATACTTTTTATCTCCAAAACACTCGAGAGCGAGATGAAAATGCAAGAGGTATGAGCATTAGAGGAGGGTCCACTAGGCTTTACT
>JAOUFL010000228.1 GCA_029858245.1 Candidatus Zixiibacteriota bacterium | reverse complement strand
AGACGCTGGCGGGATTGTGTCTTATTTTGCCCTGATGAAGTTTTCTAGAGATGATGAACGTGAAGCAGATTTTTTAGGCGTTTACAATCTTTACGAATTGGGTTATGATCCTAGCGGAATGGTTACCCTATTTGAAAAATTCAAGAAACTTCAAGGCTCAGAACCTTCCAAATTTGAGAGATGGTTTCTCTCTCATCCTAGCCCATCGGAGAGAGTCGAGAATACAGATGGAGAAATTAAGAAACTTACAATAGAATATTTAAAGAAGGATGATCCGCAGTTTCAGATAATAAAACAGCACCTCCAAGGATTACCTCAACCGATTATTAAACAACTGCTTGTGAATGATACTCTTCTTGTACAAGCCAATAGTTTAAGCTGGTACGAAGTCAAAATAGACACGAGTATTATGAAGAATTATGAATTGAAGGGTGTTTTCGTAGCTTCTGGTGGTTCAGGTAATGATATCCAGGTATTTCTTTTCGATCAAGTAAACTTTCTAAATTGGAAAAATGGACATGAGGCTTCATCTATATATAGTTCAGGTCAAGTGACAGCTGGTAAAATAAATCTACCTTTTAAACAAAGCGGAACCTACTATCTTGTTTTTGACAACCGCTTTTCTAGTCTCACCAGCAAATCAGTGGTAGTCTCAGCCTGGGCTGAGTTCACTCTAAAATAAGGAGGAACTATGGCAAGATATGCTGGGATAGCGATAATCTTGCTTGTTTCGTCATTTCTTCTATTCAATTGCAGCAGCAAGCCTAAAGCTTGTTCAACTTGCGGAGGAACAGGGAAAGTCTCAAAATCCATAGAGGTATCTCTTCCTGCTGAAATAACGAAATGTGCCGTAATTGACAGAGGAGTGCTCAATCCTGATTACTTGGCCAGTGTAACTATTGAAAACAAGGGAGAAAAAGACGGGACATTTAAGGTGTATGTTGATTTTGACTACAAGGATATCGGCACTCATACCGAAGAGGGCGAATTATTTGTTAGGGCACACTCACAAGCTACAAAGGAAATCCGGTACGACGCAGATAAATATGCTGACAGCTATAAGTGCAGAGCAAAATCACCAGTAGTAATTCAAACAACAGAATCAATCTGTCCCACATGCGGCGGGTCCGGCTTGTTGAAATAAGATAAGGATCTAACTATTAAATTCTTATCTTCGGACATGGGTTTGATTCCCACCGCCTCCAGTTTTTTATTTTCACAGGAAAAGTTACGATTAATAAAGTTGTCCTCACCCTAACCCTCTCCTACAAGGAGAGGGGACGTCCTCTCCCTAGCCCTCTCCTACAAGGAGAGGGAATCTCACCTCATCCCACTCCTGAAAAGAAAGGAGACTTTACCTTAATCCTCTCCTGCAAGGAGAGGAAATGATTCTCCCTCCCCTTAGAGGGGAGGGTAGGGTGGGGTCATGTTTGAGTTGTTAATTAGTAGATTCTTATGAATAGTGTCGTAGATTACTTGCAATACTCCAGCCGGATTTCTGAGAAACTCCTTATTGTTAAATCGCAAAATTGAAAGTCCAGCATTTTGAAGATAGATATCCATCTTTGAATCCGAATCCAGACCTTCTGTAGTGAAATAATGCTGTGACCCGTCCAATTCAATAACTAATTTTGCTTGAAAACAAAAGAAATCCAAAATATAAGAACCAAATGGAACTTGACGTCGAAAATGTACTCCGAGCTGATTATGTCTTAACAAGCTCCAGAGCTTCCTTTCTACTTCAGTCATATTTCCTCTGAGTTTTCTGACTTTTAAAAGAGTAGATTCGGGATATTTAAGGAAATATTTGTTCATCTAAAAGACCTCGCCCTGATCCTCTACTTCCAGGAGAGGGAATGAAGAGATTATTAACCAGTCCTCTGAATATAGTTAACCTACTTAGGATTTTTCAAGGAAGGATGGGAATTCTCATTAACCCCGATTATCTTGGCAATTCTTATATCGTGAGCCAGGACAATCGAGGGGCGGGCATCTTCCAGACCAAAACCCCTGCCTGCCAGAGTCTCTCTATAAACGATTGTATGCAAATCAGCAAACCCTTCAGAGAATTCTACCTCTTGCCCGTTAATGGTGATTGAACGAAATGTCGTTTTACCCTTCTTCTTTGTCTCATCCGGCAAATCATTTTTATCAATTGAAAGAAACCATTTGACATTCGCCTGGTTGAGTTCCAAATACCCGCCAGTCTTAGTTGATGTAGCAAGATGAACCTCACTGTGTTCGACCTTACCGAACAGCCAGATAAGAAGATCAAATAGATGAATACCGACATTGGTAGCTAAACCACCAGAGCGCTCGACCTGCCCTTTCCAGGAAATTAAATACCATAGGCCGCGGGAGGTGATATAGGCAAGTTCTATGTCTTTCTTTGAAGTTTTGGGTTCTTTTTGCAGTTTCTCCCTGAGGTCTATCAAAGAAGGATGTACCCGTAACTGCAAAACTGTGTAGATTCGTTTTCCACTTTCCTGTTCTAACTCCTGCAGAGCATCTACATTCCAGGGATTTAAAACTACCGGTTTTTCGCAGATGGCATCTGCCCCTACCCTTAGTGCAAATCTACAGTGAGCATCATGTAAATAATTGGGAGAGCAGATGCTAACGTAATGTATGTGTTCCTCCTCCTTCCTCCGGCGGAGCTTCTCTATATGCCTGTCGAATCTCTCGAATTCCTTAAAAAAACTAACCTCGCTGAAATAGAAATCCAGAATCCCCACGGAATCATGCGGGTCGACCGCTGCTATCAGCTTGTTTCCGGTATCCTTAATGGCCTTTAAGTGGCGGGGAGCAACGTATCCTGCTGTACCGGTTATGGCGAAGTTTTTTGACATAATTGTTTCGAGAATATTACCTTATGATCTTATTATTTTATCGACTGATCCTGTTTTAACGTTATCCCGAGTAACAGCTCAATAAATATTCGGACAAATAAATTGTCAATTAGAAAATAAATCTCAAAGTAAGTACATCCAATCCCTACATTAGGCTTGACAATTATTTTTGCATTAATACATATTCCATCTATTAAAAACCTCTTTCCAGGAGGAAAGGATGAAATCCCAAAAGCCTATTTTAGCATTAATACTTGTTTTCTTATCTTCAAGCCTTCTTTATTCACAAGGAAATAATCCTCATCTGTGTCATACCTATTCCATTGTGGCAAGAGATACATTATCTGGTGAGTTAGGAGTTGCAGTCCAGTCCCATTATTTCTCTGTCGGGCCAGTTGTTCCCTGGGCAGAGGCTGGTGTGGGTGCGGTAGCTACTCAATCCTTAGTAGATATATCCTATGGTCCTCTCGGATTGGACTTGAT
>JAOUFL010000227.1 GCA_029858245.1 Candidatus Zixiibacteriota bacterium | reverse complement strand
GAAAGGATAACGGTCTTGCCCAGCCTTTTGAATTTTTTGCCCAGTATTTGATCCTCTGCCAAAAAATTTTTCAAGCTGGTAAAACCTCCGAGCTTTTCTAAATCCTCTTTCCTGAAAAACACCGATTTTCCTGTAACGCAAGTATAATCGTAATAATGATAAAGCGAACAGGTTCCTCCCAGTACAAACGAGTTTAAATAAAGGTTCTCCAGAACAGCTCCAAATGAGCCTTTTCCCTTTCCCCGTATTAGATTGGTTACCATTCCCGCAGAAGGGTCTGCAAAAAAGAGAGTGGTATCTTTAAGATAAGTTCTATCCGGACAGACATCTGCATCACTTATCAGAATTAGATCGTAAGCTGCCTGGCTTAACCCGCGGATAAGGTTGTTAACCTTGGGATTATAACCATAACGGTCGCCATTCCGGGCTATCTTTATGGGTATTCCTGGATTTTCTTGCTGAAGTTCACTTATCAATGACAGGACTTTTTCTTCACCCTTTTCCAGGCAGAAAACCAGTTCATACTCAGGATAATCCAGCTTACAGAATGCGGAAAGGTTTTCCTTAAGCTCCGGGTCGATTCCCTGAAGGGGTTTAAGCACGGAAACCGGAGGATGAAATTTAGTTTGAAAGGTAGAGTCCTCAGTTTTATTGACTACTCTAAAAACAGAATATAGTTGAAGAAAACAACAAAACGAGGTAATCAGAACCAGGGTGATAAATATTATATTTATTGGGCTCAAGTTCGTCTAAACAAATTTAAATTCGTTTTCGAAACACATCTGGTTAATTTATCTTTTGATTTCATAATGTCAAGGTTCAATATTGAGTTCTTTACTGGTGAAGCTGAGGTCAAGCTACCCGTGCCATTTTTAATGGTTATCTCTCAGTATATTTTTATACTTTTCAGCCGATTGCATAACGCTTAGTTGAAGAAATGAGCGTTCGCTTCTTCTCAGTTTTTCGGTAATCTCCGGATGATTTGAAGATATATCTTTTTGCTGTTCCGGGTCATCAATATAATTATAGAGGGAAGAGGTTGCGCCCAGACGGTCAACTAAAAAATAAGGCTCCTCAATCCAGCCTATTCTTTTCCCATCCGCCAGCATAGCAAAACCCTTATCTTCAGGTGATAGTGAGAAAATATCCCTTCCCCAGGATTGGTGTAAAACAGGATTGCCTAAAAGGTTCAAAAAAGTTGGCAATAAATCAGTCTGGCTGGCAACGGTTTTAATCCTTTTCGGTTCTACTCCTAAAAACTTAGGGGAATAAATCAAACAGGCAATATGAAAACGCTTGAGAGGTAAGTCGCTCTGACTCTGGACAACCACACCGTGGTCTGCTACCAGTATGAAAAGGGTGTTCTCAAAAAAAGACATTTTCTCTGCCTGTTGGAAGAATCTACCCAGGGACCAATCCGAATAATAAAAGGCGTTTAAGTACTTGCTGTTTGGAAAATCATCAGGATAAAGCCTGGGAGCGTTTTGAGGAACCACAAAGGGTTCATGATTGCTTAAAGTAAGTATCACTCCCAGGAAAGGCTCTTCTTCGATTTCTGAAAATTCCTCTAAGGCACGGTTAAAAACGATATCATCCGGAATCCCCCATTTACTTATGGATTGATCTTTAGAGAAATCATCCTGCCCGATAAAATGGTCAAATCCCTGTTGTCTGAAAAAACCCTGCATGTTGTCGAACTGCAAATCGCCACCATAGATGAAAATAGTTTTATATCCTTGCAGTTTTAAGATGTGCGATAGTGATATGAAAGGCTGATTATGCTTAAACTTTTTCATCAGGGTTCTTCCAGGTTGAGAAGGGAAGGAGCATAAAACCGAAAGGAGACCACGATTTGTGCGAGTTCCGGTAGCATAGAAGTTCTCAAATAAAATTCCTTTATAGGCTAAGCTATCGAAATTAGGGGTTACATTGAACTTTCCCCCGTAAACTCCGACCTGTTCTGTCAGCCAGCTCTCCAGAAATATTATCACAACGTTAGGGTTACTTGATTTTTCTTTTAGTGAATCAGGATGGACGAATCGGCGAATGGAATCAAGAGAATCGACAAGCTTCTCGTTATTTCGAACAAGCCGTTTTTGCACCTCGATTAATGCGGTCTTGTCATCAAAAAAGCGATATTCAGCCAGGTATTCGGAGGTACTCTCTTTGTATTCATCCAGAGTAGTCTTTCCCAGGGTATGAATACCATTTAAAGCTAATTGATTGGCGAATCCATATTGTGAAAAATATGCCAATCCCCAGTCTATAGGAGCAAGTTTTAAACGGCCCCTGGCTGAAGAAAACAGAAGAAAACAAGCTAAGATAAAATAGAATATCTCGGACAGGATCATAACCTTACCCTTTCTGCCAAGTGTTTTGCTGCTTAATCTCAACATAAGTAGAAGAAAAACCATGCTGGTCAATGCCCAGAATATAAGATAGGGTATTACTGGGAAAGAAGACCAAATAGAATAAAAAACGAAATCCGGGTGATCCAGGTATTCCAAAGCCCAGAGGTTTAAACGAGTTCCGAATACACTAAAATATTCCAGATCGACCAGAGTTAACAGGAAAAGAAGGCTGAAACATAAAAATAATATTCCAAGCAGAATATATCGAGTTACCCTGAACCGGAAAAGCCCTATTAATGGTAAAGAGCTTAAGAAAAAAAAGGGTATGATCAGGTAGCTTAAGACAACCATGTCGAAACGTGTCCCGATTACAAAGGATTGAAATAATATGGAAAGAGGAATTCCCGATGCCAGGTTATGATATCTCACAAGAAAACCAAAGCGGAAAAGTCCCAGGATTAAAACCCCGGAGAGATACAGGATAAGATAGAATAAAAACGTTCCCGGCGGTTCAAATAAATACGAAAAATCTTTTAATCTTTTCTGCATGGCTTAGAGTACGAATCTATTTTATTCGAGGATAAAAGTTATAAAAATAAAATCCTATGTCAAGCACCAAGAAAATCGAATAGTTGAATATGTTTTTTAATGGGATAGTAACAATTTCAAAATAGGATTTAATCGAAATTTTACTCTTGACTTAGATTGTCCCAAGTCCCTAATTTACTTAGAAGTAAAGTCATATTACCTGAAATGAATGATTTTTAGGAGGTGATTATGTTTGAGGAAAAGAGATTTGAAGTTCCATTAGAAAAGCTAAGGTGGAGATGTGAACCCTCGAGTTTAAAGCTGAATTCCACCGATGATGTGGAAGCCTGCGAGGGAATTATCGGCCAAGGAAGGGCTTTGTGTGCCATAAAATTGGGATTGGAGATAAAAAGCGAGGGTTACAATATCTTTGTCACCGGACTGGTAGGTACAGGCAGAACCA
>JAOUFL010000226.1 GCA_029858245.1 Candidatus Zixiibacteriota bacterium | reverse complement strand
CGGAATCGATCATGCAGGGATTGCCACCCAGGTGGTTATCGAGAAGAACTTAGCCAGGGAGGGGAAAACCCGCCAGCAGATCGGAAGAGAGGCTTTTGTCAAATTAGCCTGGGAATGGAAAAAGAAAAATGGTGAGTCGATTTTAAACCAGTTAAAGAAAATCGGCTGTTCCTGCGATTGGGATAGAACCAGGTTTACCTTGGATGAGGGATTATCTGAGGCAGTTCTGGAGGTTTTTGTTCATCTCTATAAAAAAGGCCTAATCTACAGAGGTAAATATATAATCAACTGGTGCCCCAGATGCCAGACCTCTCTTTCGGATGATGAGACCGTAAGGGAAGAGGAAGACGGTCACCTCTGGTATCTCAAATACAAATTGAAGGGCAAAGACGAATATATCTCCGTTGCCACCACCCGTCCGGAGACGATGCTGGGAGACACTGCGGTGGCGGTTAATCCCAGGGATAAACGTTATAAGAAGCTGATAGGGAAATTCGCCATCCTTCCCATCCTGGACAGAGAGCTGCCCATTATAGCGGATGATTTTGTTGACCCGGAATTCGGAACCGGTGCAGTCAAGGTTACCCCTGCTCATGACCTTAACGATTTTGAGATGAGCAACCGGCATAACTTAGAGAAAATTGTGGTGATAAATCCGGATGGCAAAATGAACGAGAATGCCGGCAAGTTCGCCGGAATGGACCGTTTCAAGTGCAGAAAAGCCTTAGTGGCTGAGCTAAAGAAGAAAAAGCTTTTGGAGAAGATCGAACCCTATAAAGTCCCTCTGGGCTTCTGTTACCGCTGTGACACTGTGATCGAGCCTTATCTTTCCGAACAGTGGTTCGTGAAGATGAAACCATTGGCGGAGCCGGCTATCCGGGTGGTGAAAGATGGAACAGTCAAATTTTACCCTGAGCACTGGTCGAAGGTTTATCTCAACTGGATGGAGAATATACGGGACTGGTGTATATCCAGACAGCTCTGGTGGGGACATCGTATACCGGTGTGGTACTGTCTGGATTGTAACCAGATAATAGTTTCGAAAACGCCACCGGAGCAGTGCCACAAATGTAAAGGCAGGAACTTAAAGCAGGATGAGGATGTCCTGGATACCTGGTTTTCCTCCTGGCTCTGGCCCTTCTCCACCTTTGGCTGGCCTGAAAAAACCGAAGATTTAAAAAGTTTCTATCCTACTAAAGCCCTCTTCACCGCCTCGGAGATAATATTCCTGTGGGTGGCGCGAATGGTTATGGCTGGACTGGAGTTCATGGGCCAGGTTCCCTTTAATGATGTTTACATTCACGGAACAGTCAGGGATACCAACGGGGTGAAAATGAGCAAATCGTTAGGGAATGGAATAGACCCTCTGGAGATTATTGACAAATACGGCACAGATGCCTTAAGGCTTAGCATAATCCTGGTTACCCCAGAAGGGCAGGACCCCTGTATTTCTTTCAATACCTTTGAGATAGGCAGAAACTTTGTAAATAAACTCTGGAATGCTTTCCGCTTTATCCAGATGAACCTCAAAGACTGTAATCCAACCATAGAAGAAAGCTCGATTTCAATAAAAGAAAACCTGAGATGGGAAGATAGGTGGATTTTGAGCCGACTTAGCAAAACCATTGATGAGGTATCCTCCCAGATGAAAAATTACCGGTTTAATTCCGCTACTAAAATCCTGTATGATTTCGTATGGCATGATTTCTGCGATTGGTACATTGAGATGAGTAAAGTCATATTTCGTCTGTCTGAGAGTGAGCTTGAGAAAACAAACACCAGAAGCACCTCTATTTTCCTGCTGAATAGCATCTTAAGACTTCTTCACCCTTACATCCCCTTTGTTACAGAGGAGATCTGGAAGAATCTTTATTCTCTCCCGGAGGATGATTTTAAGAATAGTATAATGAATGCAGCTTGGCCCAAATACGATCCCTCTCTAATGGACCCTGAGCTGGAAAAATCCATGGACTTGGTCCAGGAGGTGGTGACTTCAGCCAGAAATATTCGTTCGGAGATGAATATCCCTCCTGCTAAAAAGTTAAACGCTTTTTTGAAGGTGGAGAAAAAAAATGTCCAGAAACTGTTGGAAGAAAATAAAGAACATATCCTTACTCTGGGAAGGATTGAAAAGCTGGAGATCGGACTTAAGTTGAAAAAGCCAAACTCCTCTGCCACAGCTGTAACCAGAAACTTTGAAATCTACATACCTCTTGAGGGAATTATAGATATCGAGCAGGAGAAGAAAAAGCTGGAAAAAGAGATTGGCAGCTTAAAGGAGCTTTTAAATGCGGTCGACCGTAAATTAGCCAACGAGGATTTCCTGAAAAAAGCACCTTCTGCGATTGTGCAAAAAGAGAAATCCAAAAAAGAGGATTATCAGAAAGTGCTCGAGAAATTAGAAAAAAACTTAGAGGGGATAGTTGGGTGGTAAAGGAATTCTTTACGGGAGGTTAGAAGTATGGTTAAAAATCTTTTATTATGCGGTTTGATTCTGTGGCTTTTCCTTGCATCCGGGTTATGTTTTGGAGAAGAGAAAAAGCTCTCCCTGACTATCTACAACCAGGATCTGGCATTAGTAAAAGATATCAGAGAGCTTCCCTTTGAGCTGGGAAGAAACGAAATAAAATTCACCGGGGTAGCAGAAAAAATAGACCCGACTTCAGTCCATTTCCAGGTTTTAAACTTTTCCGATAATGTTTTTCTTCTTGAACAGAATTATCAATACGACCTGGTAAGCTCTGATAAAATACTGGAAAAATACCTGGACAAAAAAATTCAGATTATCACCAAAGGTGGTAAATTATACGAAGGTATTCTTCTGTCATTTTCCTCGGATAGTTTCAGTTTAATGGAGAAAGAAGGCTCAATCCGCATCTTGAACAGAGCAGAAGTGATTGACCTTTTATTCCCTTCACTTCCTGAGGGGCTTATTACCCGTCCTACCCTGGTCTGGCTTCTGGAAAGCAAGATAAAGGGTAAGCATGCTGCCGAGCTTAGTTATCTCACCAGCGGAATAAACTGGCATGCAGAGTACGTAGCTGTGGCTGACAGGGAGGATAAGAACCTGGAGCTTTCAGGGTGGGTCTCTATAGACAACCGCTCTGGAGCAACTTATCCAGAGGCAAAACTGAAGCTCATCGCCGGGGAGGTTCACAGGGTAATGGAAAGAGGAGCATTAAGAACTTTATATAAAGCAGATGTAGAAATGGTTGCTGGTATGGCACCGCCGTTCGAGGAGAAACCATTTTTCGAATATCACCTTTATACTCTGCAGTTCCCCAGCACGGTTAAGGATAATGAGGTTAAACAGATTTCTTTATTCCCCAATTCTCTGGTTAAG
>JAOUFL010000126.1 GCA_029858245.1 Candidatus Zixiibacteriota bacterium | reverse complement strand
AATGATATTAAAGATAAAAAAAGCTTTTCTCGCATAAGGATAAAAGTATATAATAATCAAAGGAGAATTTTATTCACTGTTTCTGCCCCTTTCCGGTAAGCTCCTTTTTCTCCTAACCTTTCTTTAACTTCGTTTAACCTTGATTTAATCCTTACGTATTCATTATCATCTGCAAGAATTTTTACTATCTTCTCGGCGATTTTTTCAGGATTGATCTGATACTGTATGAACTCAGGAACGATTTTTTCACCTGCAATGATATTAACCAGACCTATATAGGGCACTTTGATAAAAAATCTGGCTAAAAGATAAGTCAGAAGGCCGGTTTTATATAATATTATCATAGGTGTTCCAGAAATGGCTGATTCCAGAGTTGCAGTTCCAGAGGCAACTAAAAGAAAATCCGAATGACTCATAAGATCGTAGGTTGAATTCTCCAGGAGTAAAGCCTGGGAATCAAGTTTTTTCAAAAATAGGTTTAGTTCTTGTTTGTCAATACCAGGTGCAAGTGCAATTACTACTTTAATACCCTGTAGACTTTCTTTTAAAATCCTGCAGGAATTGATCATAGCCGGTAGAATATTCTTGATCTCCTGCCAGCGTGAGCCAGGAAGTAATCCTATTAATATATCTTTTTCATCTAACTGTAACCTGTTTCTAAATTCCAGATTTGACACGGAGGGATGGACCAGATCTAACAGAGGATGTCCCATAAGGGTTACGTTTACCCCGGCGTTAACATAAAGTTTTTCCTCGAAGGGAAAGAAGACCAGCATCTTGTCTACCAACTTACTTATGGTTTTTACTCTTCTTTTTCCCCATGCCCAGACCTGGGGGCTGATATAATATAATATGGGGATATTTCTTTTTTTCACCTCTTTTGCAAAATGAAGATTAAAACCGGGATAGTCTATCAGAATAACCAGGTCAGGTTTTTCCTGAGCAATGAAAGTAAGAAGCTTTTTTTTGAGTTCTCTGATATGGCTGATATTCTTCAGCACTTCAAAAAAACCCATAAAGGCAAGCCTCTCTATACCTAACAGGATGTTTACCCCTTCTTCTTTCAATCTGCACCCACCAACGCCAGAATATACTATCTCGGGATTTATCTTTTTGAGCTCGCGGATAAGCCCCGCACCATGAAGGTCACCCGAAGCTTCTCCTGCTATTATCAGAACCTTTTTTCTCATTTAAATTTATGAAAGTGAAGAGAGGCTTTTTCCCTTATATCTAAAGCTAATTTTAAAGCCTCTTTAGCTTGAACACCTGTAACCGGAGGAGGAGTTTTTGTAGCAACAGACTCAAGAAAAGAGGAGAGTTCAGTGGTAAGCATATCCCCTTTTTCCATCTGAGGTTTTTCATAAATTATAGTTTTACCTGCCCTGTTTACAGGAATTTGTCCAATCACAGTTTTCTGGACAGCAGTCTCATTATCTTCAGCTTCAACCAGCCTGTAGATTTCAGCTGTTTTCTCTAAAAGATCCAGAGATACATATACATTTTTCTGAAAAATTCTCAGTTTCCTCATAGGACGGGCTGAGACACGGCTGGTGGTAACATTAGCTACACAGCCATTTTCAAAGGTTATACGGGCATTGGCGATATCTTCCATATCGG
Organism: Candidatus Zixiibacteriota bacterium; assembly: GCA_029858245.1. Lineage (GTDB taxonomy): Bacteria > Zixibacteria > MSB-5A5 > MSB-5A5 > RBG-16-43-9 > JAOUFL01. Next base: position 5,373 of record JAOUFL010000126.1, on the reverse strand, counting down.
TTATCACCGAAACAGCAGATGCTTCTATCGATTTGACTTTTTCTTTAACCAGATAGAGTATCAAATCAAGATCATGGATCATCAGATCGAGGATGACAGCCACGTCAGTTCCTCTTTCCTGAAAGGAGGACAAGCGGTGTGATTCTATGAATCTGGGAGCAAGTTTAAAATTCTGAATGGCTTTAAGAGCAGGGTTGAACCTCTCGATATGTCCAACCTGCAGTATTAAATTTCTTGCCTTGGCTATCCGGATCAATTCTTCGGCCTGCTCAACAGTTTCGGTAATCGGTTTTTCGATTAGAATATGTATGCCCTGGGATAAAACCTTTTTAGCAGTATTATAATGAGAGGAGGTGGGAACTACCAGACTGATTGCTTCTACTTTCTGGAGAAGTTTGTCTATCTCGTCAAAATGCCTGGTCTGATATTTTTCTGCCCTGTTTTTTGCTTTTTCTATGTCCAGGTCATATATCCCGACAAGCTCAGCCTGTGGGAGCCCCGAATATACTCGGGTATGATGCTCTCCTAAATGACCAACTCCAATAACTCCAACTTTAACTCTTTCCATTTTGTCCTCAATAAAGAAAGCCTCCATTTCGCCTGTCATTGCGATCCCGCCGAAGGCGGAGGAAGCAATCCGTTTACTTTGTAGAGATTGCTTCCACATCCAATTGAACTTCTCGCAATGACATTTAAATTCGTCAATTCGAGCTTATTATTATATAATAAATCCAAAAAGATTAGTCAAATGAGTTTAATATCCCCGGATATGATGGGATATCTGATCCCCCAAATTTATTTTATTATCCCCCTTTCACTTTTTTCTATAAAATCCAGAAGATGACTTATTTCGGGGATAGGTTCGATTTCCGATTTTATTTTCTCTAGAGCTTGTGTGGTATTGAACCTGGATTGGAATAAAATTCTGCAGGCTTTATTTATAAGAGTTATAGTTTTTTCAGGAAAGTTTCTTCTTTTAAGACCGATTTTATTTAATCCCATATAACGGAGAGGATAACCACCAGCCAGAATATAGGGAGGAACATCCTTGGGTACTCTGAATCCACCCCCGATTATAGAATGGGCTCCGATTCGGGTGAACTGATGAACCGGCACAACTCCGCCTATAATTACCCAGTCCTCCACCTCTACATGTCCAGCTAGGTTCACTGAATTGGCTAAAATCACGTTGTTTCCAATGATGCAGTCGTGAGCGATATGAGCATACATCATAATAAAACAGTTCGAGCCAACGGTTACTCTTCCTCTATGTTTTGTACCTCTATTTATGGTAGCGTATTCACGAATTACAGTGTTCTCACCGATCTCTAAAAATGTTTTTTCACCACCGAATTTTAAATCCTGCGGGGGGGTTCCTAATACAGCCCCATGATGTACTTTGCAGTTTCTTCCCAGAATAGTCCCGGAGTCGATTAGAACGTTTGAGCCTATCTGAACATTATCTCCAATCCGGACTTCTTTTTTAATCAGTGTATAGGGACCAATTGAAATGTCTTTGCCTAATTCTGCCCCGGGATCAACTATGGCTGTGGGATGAATATTCATGGTTGTAATGCAGTTAAGAAGATTTTATCTGAAGCTACTTCTCCACTACAGTTGCCATAAGGATAGCTTCTGCAGCGAGCTCATCTCCGAGGAAAGCTTTACCCTGCATCTTGCAGGCTCCGCCTTTTCTGAACTGAATCATCTCCAGCTCAAGTCGAAGCTGGTCCCCGGGAAGAACAGGTTTTCTAAACCTGACACCATCCATTCCCATAAAGTACACCACCTTATTTTCCGGATTCTCCACAGTATTTAACAGAAGTATTCCTCCAGCCTGCGCCATCGACTCAATTATAAGAACTCCTGGCATAATCGGATGACCAGGGAAATGGCCTACAAAGAAGGGCTCGTTTAAGGTCACATTTTTAATTGCCACTACCCTTTCCCTGGGCACTATATCTATCACCCTGTCAACTAAAAGGAAGGGATAGCGATGGGGCATTATCTTCTGAATGGCAGAAGCATCCAAGAAATAGTCTCCTTTATTTTTTTTCTCCTGATATTTTACGGTAATAAGTTTTTTCTCATAGAGCTGTCTTAGCTTTTTAACCAGGGCTACATTAGCTGCATGACCCGAACGCGCTGCTAATATATGAGCCTTCAAAGGCACACCGATCAAAGATATATCACCTAAAAGGTCTAAAGCCTTATGCCTGGCAGGCTCATTATAGAATCTCAACGGGACGTCATTGAGTATCCCGCTCTTACCCAGGAAAGCTTCTTCTTTTAAACCGAAGAGGGGTTTAATCCTTTCCACATCTTTTTGACTCATATCATAATCGCATATTATCAGGGCGTTATCTAATCCTCCCCCTTTAATTAATCCCTTGGCTTTGAGCTCCTCCAGCTCGTGTAAAAAACAGAAAGTTCTGGCTGGTGCAAATTCTTTGACGAATTCCTCTTTGAGAGAGAACAGGGAAGTGTACTGTGTGCCAAGTGCGGGATTACGGTAGTCGATCATAAAGGTAATCCGCAGATCATCAGATGGAAAAGCAGCAATATCGACCCCTCTTTCTTTATCAGAGTACAGTAAAGGGGTATCAACTTCAATGAATTTTTTTGGTTCTTCCTGCTCCTCGATCTGAGCTTTGAGCAGGGCATCAACAAAGGGAAGGGAGCTGCCATCACCTACCGGCGGCTCATTACTATCTAACTCGATTATGAGATTATCAATCTCCAGTCCAATCACTGCAGCCAGGACATGTTCAACAGTATATACTTTCACGGTTCCTTTTCCCAATGTGGTTCCACGGTTTATATCAATTACATGCTCAATATCCGCAGGTACCTCCGGTAAATCCGGCAGGTCTTTGCGAACAAAACTTATCCAGTGATTCACCGGAGCAGGCTTGAAGGTTATAGTGGTTTTATTGCCGGTATGTAACCCGATGCCGGTATATGATATCTGCGAGCTAATGGTTTTTTGATATTTTTCCATAAGAGATTTTGCTTAAATCTAACTATAAGTTTTGCATAATAATAAATTATTTTTGATGATTGTCAAGAATTAAAAATATATTAAAATCAAGACTTTTTTTAAATTTAGCGTTCGACGTTTTTAAATTCAAGTATTATGACTCTTATATTTTGAAATTTGGAGAGGTTAATACTTAATTTAAGATTTAAATTATCAAAATCACCTCGGTAGAAGCGTGAATACAGTATCTTTCTATAGGTTTTATTTTAAAGAGTACTCCTTTCAATTGTCGAATAGCGCGTCACCATCCAGATTCCGATGATAACCAGAAGTGTCCCCAGCAGCAAATAACCGGTTATGGTTTCTTTTAAAATCATCCAGCCTAATAATAAAGCCACCACCGGGGTGACGAAGGCTATCAAAGATAATTTAGTAACATCTATCTTCTTCATAAGCCAGTAATATGTTACAAAAGCCAGGGCTGAACCAAAAACAGCTAAATAAATCAAGGCTCCAATTGATTTGCAGGAGATTTTAAAATCGCTAAACCTTTCAAAAAGGAATCCACTACACAAAAGGAGAATTGTTCCCAATCCCATCTGATAGGTGGATATGACCACCGGATCAACCAGATGCAGGTCTCTTTTTACCCTGACTGAGGCATAGGCTGAGCAGAGTGCGCTAACTATGATTCCTGCCATGCCTCCAAGGACATTCTCTCCTGTAAAACTCAAGTTTTCCCAGAAAATTATTACAATTCCACTGAATCCAGTTATAATACCAAGAAATTTAACCAGATTTAATTTCTCGTCTTTTAAATGAAAGGTGGCAAGTATCGATACGAACAGGGGGAAGGTAGCGAAGAGCACTGCAGTAAGACCAGCATTGATATATTGCTCGCCCCAGTAAACAAAAGAATATGAGACATAATACAGGAAAAATCCGGGAATGAGGATCTTGGCTATCTGTCCCCTGTAGCTGGAAAATTTTACCCCCCTGCTTTTTGCCCAGATATAAAGAAAAACCGTGGCTAACAGAAACCGAAAACCAGCAGATAGAAACGGAGGAGAATCCTCTAAACCTATCTTGATTCCTACCCAGGTGGAACCCCAGATAAAGCATAAAATAGCAATCAAAAGAGACGGTAGATAGGTTTGTCTTTTCAGGTCAGGAGGATTCAAGGATTTCTCTCTTTGTTCTCTTTTGGTTTTCAATAATAAAATTTAAGCGGTCATTCCTTATTGGTATTTACTTTAAAGATTTTATAAAGCAAGCAGAATCCAGTTATTCCGGTAATGAACAGAATTAACCCCAGAAGGTCAAAAATTATACCCAAAAAATTGTTTTTCAAAATTCCCCAACCAATGATGAAAAGAAAAATCCCGCCTATAATGCGAATCAGCCTGTCGACTCCGCTTTCGTTTGGTTTCATGGTTTTCCTCCTTCTTAGTCTATATGGTTTTAAAAAAGGTCCAGGATACCTATATGAAAAATCCCTCCATATACTTCCTCGAAATCCATATCAGCCAGTTTCTTTACCATAAAAACGCCGTGATCTCCTTTTTCATAAATGCAGTATCCTCTGCCCTTATAAATCTTTAAGAGCTTCTCATCCGTGATCATCCGGTCAATCACCCCATTCTGGGCGACCGATTCCACCTGGTCAAGTAATTTGAGAAAGGTTACCTCATCCCGGCTTATCAGTTCCTGGATTTTAATTACATTTGAAGATTCGAAAAGCAGCGCATATCCGTTCTCCTCCTGGAATGACTTTTTCTCTTCGAAACGTCTGCGCTGTGAGAACATATTCACGAAATCATTCTGTCTTATCACGAATCCGGTTCTATCCTTTACGAATTCCTGATAAATTCCTAAAATTCTTATGGGATCAAGCTTAGTCTCTAACTTTTTTTCGATTTTTTCCTTTTGAAAAACCTTATAAGCCTGTGGATAGCGGTTCACTTTTTCTACTTCTACATATTCCATCTTCACATAGATGGCATAAGCGATTAAGGTCCTGCTGGTCTGCAAGAAAGAAAAAGGGTATCTTTTTTCCTTGAAATATTGGTGAGCTCTATCCATCAGTATTTTGCAAATACCTCTCCTGGCAAAAGGCGGGCTGGTTGCCACACACCAGATGCCTCCTATGTTAACTTCTTTTCCTGAGATTGTTCTTGTGGGAATATCCAGCACACCAACAAAGCCAGCCAGTTTTCCATTTTCAACTGCACAGAACCCTACGGGGCCGGCTTTCAGCCTGAAATCCAGGTTGACTATCTTCTCCATATCCGCTGGCGAAATGGGCCACCAGAATGCCTGTTCAATCAGAAACATAAAGGCGTCTTTGTTTTTTAACTCTCGATAGGTTATGATTTCCATTTGATTCTCCCTGG
>JAOUFL010000122.1 GCA_029858245.1 Candidatus Zixiibacteriota bacterium | reverse complement strand
GTAAAAGTAAAGAAAGGTTAATATTAATCTGTGAGTAAAGTCTGGGATTCTGCTTTTAAACAGTCTCGAAATCTGGTATGTCTGAATGTTCGATATTTCATCTCCAAACTCCTGAACTCGCTGTTCGAGGTTAGCTGTTCTCGATTCGACTTTTGATAGTCGAAATGAATTTATTAGTCTTTGCTCCCAGTTTATCACATAAAGCCAGGACTGGTTTAATTTCGGTCTCTTTAAAATATTTCAGTTTTACTGCGACTTTCAGCGCAGCAACGACCTCATAAATCGACCTTAAAGCCATTAGCAAAAATCTCTTGAATTCTTTGTCCGAACCACTTCCCTTCCCCTCTGCAATATTTAGAGAGGTCGATAGGGCTGCCCGGCAAAGCTGTCCTCTCAGACCGAAGGAGTCATTATATGGGATCTTCTTACTGCTCTTATTGACTACCTCGATTAATTCTAATGATAATTGCCAGATTTCTAATTTCTCGAATTCATACATCTTTTTCTCTTTTTCGAAAATCCAATAGCGGAACGCTAATCCCAAAATACGGAGGGCGCAGGATTCGAACCCGCAAGTCCTTGCGGACGGTGGATTTCAAGTCCACTGCCATACCGTTAGGCGAGCCCTCCGATTCATTATCAGTCAACGACTTACATGTCTCTAAGTGGTTCCAGATAATACGTTTGGTGTCCAAATAGTGTCAATAATTCATTAAAAACCATCCAAAGTCATACAAAGGGTGGGATCGGAATTTGAGTCCAGCTTGTCTGCCAGTTTCACCACTCCGGCAAATAAAACACCGATTAATGGATAGTGGTTAGTGTTTAGTTTCCCAATACCCACCACCAGCTTATCCAAAAATCAAAATATATTATATTGAAATTACTAACGTTGTCAAGATTTCTTTTCCTGGAGTAAAATCAAGAAAGGAGAGTTCTTTTAAAATCTTGGGAGCTCATCGGATCCGCCTGATAATACCTGCCCAAATTCGGCTCGTAATACCTGTGCCAGTTATAATACAAATCTGTCTCCTCGTCGTGATACTGCCCGGGGAATCTTACACCGTTCCAGACTGAGACGGTAAGCTCACTGTAAAGCTTGGTAAAAAGAAAGTACTGTGCTGTATTATATTGTCAATGGGACTGTTGTAACACTACATCCACCTATATATAGAGTTTTCTACAGAGAAACCAAAAAGGAGCAAAGTTCCTTGCTCAATAATTCGATCGCAATGCCAGATCCTTCCTACAAGCACTATTCCTTTGTAAAAATCGCAATTGCACCGTTTTCTGATTCTTCTGTAAGTAGACCACAAGCCTCATTTTCCAGATGGACATGACCCTGACTTGGATTCTTAGTCAGCTTTTGAATAACACTAATTAAGTTTTCCAATCCTTCCTTAGTACCATAGATACAGACTATTTGATTTTCAAAACGAAATTCAAGATCTCCTTTAGTAAAATTTGGCTTTTTAAATTCATGTGTCATTCTTCCTTCCTTTTTTTATTGGATCCCCCACCAAATTAATTTTTTCACCCCCGGTACTATAACTTTGAAACACTTCTTTCCTGGGAGCTTAAGAATAAGCTCTAAGTGTCTACCCATTCCATGATGAGATGTATGCAGACCAAATTTACCAAGCCATGGACCTTTAGAACTCAATCCGCTTGATTGAGCAAAACCCATTGCCGCGATACCCGAAGCTGTGTAAAGCCATGTTTCCGACGTCCATAAAGCAGCCACTGCTCCCCCAACCTTGTAATACCATTTACCTGTTTCTACATATTTCTTGGCGTACCATTCTAATGCTTCCTCACCAAAACCTGTGCCATAGTAATATCCCTGTTCAAGTTTTTCCCACCAATTTATATCCGCACATTCATCTTTTTCCTCGCATTGTAGCCCAAATGGATCTGTCAAGCTAATTGGATTATTCTCCACATAACAATACAAGTTTATTCCACCTCTTTGTCCTATCGGATCCGCCTGATAATACCTGCCCAGGCTCGGTTCGTAATACCTGTGCCAGTTGTAATACAAATCCGTCTCCTCGTCGTGATACTGCCCGGGGAATTTTATCTCGTTGCTCGCCGCCTGCACGAACTGGCTGTATACCTTGCCAAAGGGAAGGTATTCCGCAGACCACTGCCTGCTCTTCGCCGCACTGGTCAATACCACAGGTGTGCCCTCCAAAGTTATTTACTATAAATCTATAAGCTATGCCCGGTAATTAAGAGCATCTAATTCCTTACTCAGTATTCCATAGTGCAAGGTTCCACTGAATGAGCCATCCGGATTTTTCTTGTTCTCCCTGAAGTATCCCTCCCGGACCATACCGCAGCGTTCTGCAACCCGATAGCTACGAACATTTGTGTCATCACACTCGAGGCGAACGCGATGAGCTTTCAAATACTTGAATATAAAGCGTAATGCCGCCTTGACTGCCTCGGTAACGTATCCTTGTCCCTCATGGTCAACATCCACAAAATAGCCAATTTGAAACTCAGGAATCTTCCAGTTAACAGGTCCGATATAGATTTGGGCGATGAATTCATCGGTTTTCTTATCAAAGGCTCCCATAAAAAAGCAATTTCTTGCGGTCCATTCGGCAGCTAAATCGCGAACCAGAATCTCGGCTTCCTCCTCACTGTTAACTCCCATGACAACATTTTCGGACTCGAACTGCGCCAGATGTTTACGGTTCTTCTGACTCATAGCGAAATACCATTTTCCATCTCCAGGTTTGTAACAACGGATATACAATCGTTCTGTCTCTATACAGCCGGGAATATCCAGTAGAAGTTTATGCATGGCTTGGCTTCTCCTCTATTGATCTTGAATACACCCTCACCCCGACCAACTCTCAAGACTACTTGAAAGGATTCATCGTTAGGCAATGTACGTCTTATTAACAATTAATTATCTTTAAGTTCTTTTGTCAAAGTCTTTTTTTCTTGATTTTTGGTGGAAAATCACATAACATATAAAGTTTTGATATGATAAAAGATGTCAGGAGATAAATATCCAGGGTAAACGCTTTAGTAAATTCAAATATATCTTTAGAATAAAGGAGGTAAAATATAATGTCAACCGCAGATAAGAAGGCAGACCTGGCTGGTCCTGGTATTGGTAATTATGAGGATTTAGAGAAGATCCTGCCGAATGACTATAAGCCGCTCCTTCCGCCAATGGAGAGGATGAAGGCTCTGTTCGCTATCAAGGACTACATCGAGGAGAACCTGTGTAAGGAGTTAAACCTGCAGATGGTGCAGGTACCGCTGATCGTGGATGTGGAGAGTGGAGTAAACGATATGCTGGACCGGGATGGCTCACGCACACCCATCCAGTTTCATATCTCCAACGACTATGACAAGCATCCTGTAGATGCCCAGGTGGTGCAGGCTGCGACCAAATGGAAACGTCCGGCATTGAAACAATTCGACTGCAAGGCGGGAGAGGGAATCTGTACTGATATGAAAGCCGTACGCAAGGATTACTTTCTGGACCATGACCACAGCGCTTATGTGGATCAGTGGGACTGGGAGAGGGTTATGACCGTGGAGCAGCGTAATCTGGATTATCTTAAGGAAACTGTCCGCAAGATATGGAAGGTAATCTATGGAGCAGGGGAATATGCCAGAAAACTATACCCGCAGCTTAAAACGAACAAATATCCCGATATTCCCGAGGAACTCACTTTTCTGCATGCGGAGGAGATACTGGAGATGTTTCCCGATTTACCCCGAAAGGCAAGGGAAACAGCGGTTCTGCAAAAATATCCCGCGGTATTCATAATCGGCGTGGGATGGGTTTTAAAAGATGGATACCCGCACGAGATGAGAGCAGCAGATTACGATGACTGGGTCACGGAGACAAAGTCCAAGGACGGCAAACCGATGCATGGTCTTAACGGTGATATCCTGGTATGGAACCCGGTTACCAAACGCAGACACGAACTGACCTCTATGGGTATTCGGGTAACAAAAGAAACTCTGGTCAAACAGCTGGAGATAACAGGCCAGCTCGATTTTCTTAAACTACCGTATCATAAGGCGATCATGAACGACCAGATCCCCTTAAGCATCGGCGGTGGTATTGGCCAGTCCAGAACCTATATGTACCTTTTGAGGACCGCACATTTAGGAGAAGTCAGCGTAACTGTCTGGCCCAGGATTCTCAAGGATATTTGTGCTAAGAGGAATATTCACGTTTTAGAGTAAACCGGAGTTTAAACTTACAAAAAGAATCGGTATACCCACGTTGCCCACAACGTGGGTATTTTTTTTGTTACCTCTCCTCGTAGGAGAGGGGCAGGTTGAAAATCCCGCCAGAGGCGGGAGGGAAGTTTTGTTTTTTCCCTCTCCTCATAGGAGAGGGGAGGGTGAGGTAGCATTAACACAGTTAATGCACTCCATAAAAAGAGAGACGCATGCTGTGCGTCTCTACTCTCTACCACAATGGTTATTACTGCCGAACAATTTTGAAATTATCCAGCACTTACCTTTGAGTTTGAAATCTTCCTTTCTATTCCTGCCTTGAGTGCCGCATCTATCCGGGCTAATGACTCATCCAGGTGCCCGCGGGTGTAAATATCCAATCCCTGCGAAAGAAGCGCTTTTTTTATGGCTCCTTCTAATACCTTCAGGTCCACCCGGGCTAAGGTTCGTGCATCCTCTGGTGAATTGCTGCTGTTGCTTATCACCAGCTCGGTGATTTTTTCCAGGTGAACCCTCTGCAGGGAACGGCGGAAGCTGTTAATGTTTTTGGCTGTTACTATTTCATTCCAGATGGCTTTTCTTATTCCCTGAAACATATCAGCCATAGTGAATTTATCCTCTTCCGGTTTGTAGCGCAGCTCTATATCCTGCAGTCTGCTGAGAGCTACAGGGTCATAAAGCTGGTTTAATGCTATTCTCTGAATGGAAATAACCCTGTCATGCAGGGGATAATCGATTCGTTTCATCTCCACTACCGAACCGGAAAAATCAGGAAGTCTTTCCGGCTGCAGCTTGTTCAAAAGGTGCTCGGGAAGTGAAAAAGCATCTGCGGCAAAAAGATAGTCTCTTAAAAATTGCAAGGCTTCCCTTTGCTTTGAAGCTGGAACCGGCTTAAAGGGAATTCTGCCACCAGGGTCTCCTATGTGGTCGCGATAGTGATTAATTCCGCCTATGAACTTGGGCACTACTCTGGCAGAAGAGGAGAAGGCACGCCAGCCTTGATTGAAAACCCGGAGCAGTTTTTGATATCTGGTACCGGGTTTATCGAATTTACCCTCGAGCTTGGACCAGAGTTCTCTGGTGATATCTATCTCCTTGCGGTAATATTCAATCGGATCATTACCCAGATCAAAGGTATTACAGTAAGGGTCAATCCCCCTCATGGAGTTGCCATAAGTGTCATAGTCTGTTCCATATGCCAATTCAGGCTGAGATGCACGAGAAGCAATTTTTTGCAGCTCCGGTAATTCCTCTTCCGGGGTAGAAGCCTTGATAGGCTTATATGCATACTCCATTACCCAGTAATCATAGGGACCGGGTACGGACGTGAAAAATTCACCCTGAGTTTCTCCTTCAGCTGCGACATTGGGAGGGTTGTATTCCATAATTGATCCGAATAGACCATTTCGGGAAGTGAATTCCCTGTCCTGCAACTGCTCTCTGGTATAGATAGTTGAAGCTTTATAATTGTGTCTTAAACCGAGAGTATGTCCGACTTCGTGCGCAACCAGCTCCCGCAAGTAGCTTTTAACATATTCTCTGGTAAGGCTGTCTTTATCCACAAAGTCATTTCTGGTATTCAAAACAGCTAAAGCAAAAGCACCTTCTCTGGCTAATTCCCGTCCATAGTTGTCGAAATTACTCATTTCGAATGAACTATTTTCAGGTAAGTTATCCTGCTCTCCACCGAAGGAGATTGGTCCTAAGACCTCCTCAGAAAAGGTGAACATATATCTTATGAAGTCCACGCAGATTCTGATATCCGCATCATAAATCTGGCCGGTAAAAGGATTGGTTCTCGAAGGACCTACAGCATAGGTATTGCCCGGATAAACTATCCATCTTATCGTATTATAGCGAACATCTGCCGGGTCCCAGGTTGCCGTATCGGGCATAAGCTTTGCTACCATTGCATCTTTAAAACCGATTTTTTCAAAAACCCTGTTCCAGAATAAGACGCCCTCTTTCACCGATTCTACATATTCTTCGGGGATGGTCTTCTCCAGCCAGAAAACAATTGGTTCCTTTGGAGGCGAGTGCGGCGAGTCCGGGTCAGCTTTTTCAAGTTTCCAGCGGTTAATATACCAAACATAAGGAGATTCGCTGTCCAGGTTGGTATAATCCTGATAAGGAGTCAGGAAATGACCCAGACGGTCATCTGCTAAACGTGGAATATAATCAGATTCCGGCAGAGTGGAAAGCGAGTAATGATAAGTATGGAACATACTGTAAGAGTTCGGGATGGTAACTGCCTTGCTGGGTTTGGAGGTTTTGAAATGCAGAACTGCGTCTATCTCCGTATTCTGGGGAAAAGATTTAAGCACCCCGAAATAACTGTTATCCCGGTCAAAATTGAATTCGGTTTTTCTTTCTTTACCCAGGTAATAGCTTACATTTGACACGTCCTGCAGGAAAAAGGTAGAGGGATCAACCAGAAAGGCGCCCGTTGTAGAATCTGGCTGCGATTCGATTTTGGTTACCCCGAAAATGGAATTAGTAATTCCCCTGTCTATCGCCTGGTATAAGGTGGAGGTTGAATCTGCACGATATCTGACGTTTATATCCAGGAATTGGATTTTCTTACCTACCCTTTTAAGCTTAAAAGCGAAATTACCACCCAGTGCACCTGAATCGTAGAAGCTGCCGTCGGCAGAAGTTCGGGTCATAGTGCAGAGGAACGTTTTGTCTAATTGATCCGGTTTTACGGACATATAAACTTTGGCTTCATCCTCTTTGAGATAAAGGGTGAAAAGCCCTTCGATCACCTTATAATCTTTAATCACCTCCTGAAAAGGTTTTTCAGCAGGCTCCTTCTTAGGCTCCTTTTTGTCTTTTTCCTCTGTAGTTTTCTCTTTAGCATAAGCCGGATGGGCAAAAGAGGTAATAAATACCCCCAAAAACAATACTACTGCTAATCGGTATAAAAACCTCATAACTCCTC
>JAOUFL010000225.1 GCA_029858245.1 Candidatus Zixiibacteriota bacterium | reverse complement strand
AGAGGATACTTTAATTCGTCCAGGCAGAGGTTATCTGGCTACTTTATGTTTTTCCATAATTGACACCGGAATAGTCAATATCGACTCAGTATTTTTTATTCCAAACAACCATTTAACCTTTGTGACTACACAACCGAAAGGATATACTCCTGTCTTCACTAAAGCGGTATTGCCCATCATATCTTACCTGCCTGGTGATACTGACAGGGATTTCGATTTGGATGTCAGTGATGTGATATATTTAGTCAATTACCTGTTTAAAGGCGGATTAATTCCTTATCCTAAAATAGCTGGAGATGTCAACGGTGATTGCAGGTTAGATATTACTGATGCAATTTATCTTATCAATTACCTTTTCAAGGGAGGACCCCTGCCTGTACCGGGTTGTGATTTTTGAGAAAAGCAAAGTAGTGTGTGATAAAAAGCACTCCGCATTCTGCGGGGTGCTTTTTATTTTAAACTCACCCATGCTTATATGCACGACCTTTTCTTGGCAACACTTGACCAATTCTCAACCGATATCTATTTATGATACTTCCTCCCCTCGATAATCGAAAAAGCCCGATAGACCTGTTCCAGTAGAATCAATCTCACCAGTTGATGTGGGAAAGTCATTTTAGATAAAGAGAGCTTTAAGTCTGCAGAATTTACGACCTTCTGGGATAATCCCAGGACACCACCCGTGACAAAAATAAACTCATTCTGTCCCTGGTTCATTTTATTTTTAAAAAGCTCCGCCAGTTCCTGAGTGGAAAACATCTTACCTTTATGGTCCAGAACAAAGGAGAAATTTTTCTTATTCAGATATTTTGAAACCCTCTCGCCTTCTTTTTCCAAAACCATTTCTTCTGAGACGTGTGGGGCAATCTTTTCATCTTTTATTATCTGAAATTCCAATTCCGCAAAATTCGATAGCATCTTCTCATAATGTTTTATCCCCTCAATAATCCAGGACTCTTTGGTTTTACCGACAAATATGAATTTAAGTTTTACCAATTTATTCCCTTGTAAGTGTAGGGGCGTATTGCAATACGCCCCTACAAAACTTTTTCAATGATTACCATCTTGCCGTTAGCGGGAATCCTCTCAGTGACAGTTTTTATGGAAGGTTAAAGCCTTCCGCTACATTTTCTCCTTGAGCCTTTGTCCCACCAAAAGCGGGATTGAATCTTTCATCCTTCTTTTCTAAAAATCTCATTCAACTGAGCTGCTTTGTTATGCTGTTGCAGGGTAACTTCTACTTTATTTATCTCCTCAACCTCCCCAGCTTTTTTCTTTATCTCCCTGCCTATAAAAAGGGCGAACACATCCGGGCAGAAGGGAACAGTCAGGTGAAAAAGTATTTTGGCAGTATCTCCTTCGACCTTTACTTCGTCGATGAGTTTCCTCTCTATTATGGAGCGTCCGAACTCCGGGTCTTTGACCTCTTTTAGTTTTTCAAAAACTTCCTCTTCTTTGGTCATTTTCCTCCCTCCTCGTCACAGAAGGGCCTGCCTGAGCCTTCTAAGCTTATGCTTTCGCCTTCTGTTTTTTTCTTCAGCTGCTCCACTAAATATTTCAGCTGGTTCTTTATCTGCAAAGCCGCTGTGGGATTTATAATCACTGCCATTGGACCTGTTCCTGAAACCCCTAGCTCTATTTTTACTTTGGTCTGGCCCTGCTTAAGACTTTCTAAATCGAAACTGCCGCTCCATTGCAGATTCTCACCTCTGGCTATCCAGGAAAGAAATCTATTTTCTTCTTCCCGAAGAAACTCTGGCTTCAATGTCGAAGTCCGTGTAGTAATTGACATGGGAGATTTGACTTTCCAGATTAGAGAATCAGAGGTTTTCTGAGTTTCTCCAATGAAGCGCAGGCAGGAGCCGATGTTCTTTAAATCTGAGATAAACTCCCATATTGAATCCACTGGCAGATTGAAACAGACCTCTAAGGAGGCTTCAGGCATAACCAATCTCCTTTAAGCCTCGTGGAAATTTAGTTAACATCTCGATCCCCTCATCTTTTACCAGGAGCGTATCCTCGATTCTGGCTCCCCCTATATGTGGCACAGAGAGCACTGAATGTCCCACTGCCAAAGTCATTGCCGAGCAGATCTCCTCCATCATATCCTCAGGAAAGATAGTAGGAAAAGGAAGCTCCTCGAAGCTCAATCCCAGGCCGTGAATAAAACCTCTTACATAATATTCTCCGAATCCGGCTTTATTGGCGATCTCATATGCTTTTTCCTCTAACTCGAAAAGTTTTACCCCCGGTTTTATTGACTCCATAACCGCCAGCTGCATCTGCGAATAAATCGAGTGAAGCTGTTTTTCTTTATCCGTGGCTTTACCTAAAACGAAAGTTCTGCAGATGTCTGCGCAATATCCTTTGTAAACTGGACCCAGATCGATGATAATAAAATCCCCGCGTTCGATCTTTTTCTCGGTTGCTGTGCCATGTATCCACAACGAGCGATAGCCGGAGTTGACGAAAATAGGAAAAGCGACTCTTTCCGCTCCTGCTTTTCTCATCTGATATTCCACCTCTAAAGCTATCTCATTCTCCTTTATCCCCTCCCTGATCATCTTAAAAGCGACCTCCATACCGGAATCTGCTATTTGACAGGCTTTTTTAATGCATTCTATTTCTGATTCCTCTTTTCTTTTTCTAAGTTCTCCCAAAACCGGTTTAGCGTCCACGATCTCAGCCAGGGGATTTGCCATTTTGAACCTGTCTAAAAGGAATGCTGGCGTGGCAAACTCCATTTCCACTCCTACCCTGGGATGTTCGATCCCCAGGGAGTTGAGATAATCTATAATTCCCAGCATCATCTCGTGTATTGCTCGATAGGTTTTGACCTTGTGAATCCAATTAATCTTTTTCACCTCTTCCAGTTCAGAGGCGAATACTATAAGGACTGGTTCTCCCTGTTTGGGAATTAGAATCCGGGGAGGCTTTCTCATATCCCCGGTGAAGTAGAAGAAATTCTCCGGGCTTAATATTAAAAGGAGATCAATCCCGATCTTTTGCATGATCTCCTGGGCTTTCCTTATTCTTTCTTTATACACCTCCATTTTTCCTCCTCCTTTATATCAAACCTCTCGGGGATTAGTCACCCATAATTTTTACATAAACTCTCCTGTTTCTGGGTCCATCAAACTCGCAGAAGTAAATCCCCTGCCAGGTCCCTAATACTAATCTCTTGTCTTCGAAAAAGACATTCTGCGAAAAACCTATCATACTCGCTTTTATATGTGCGGCTGAATTTCCTTCGGTGTGGGAATAATTATCCTCAAAAGGTATGATTTTATTCAGTTCTTTTATGATATCTTTTCTGACGCCGGGATCGGCATTTTCATTAATGGTTATTCCTGCAGTTGTATGGGGCACATACACGCAGCACAACCCTGAGATCAGACCACTTTTCGATACT
>JAOUFL010000224.1 GCA_029858245.1 Candidatus Zixiibacteriota bacterium | reverse complement strand
AAAATGTTTGCATGCCTAGCCTCCGAAGAGGAAAAGCACTACCAGATTTTGATGTCCGAAAAACAGATGCTTGAAGGCGGGTTTTACTGGTTTAGCCTGGACAGTTCAGGATTTATGGAGGATTAGTTTCCAGGAGAAAAGCTTGAGACACCTGAATTATCAGGTAAAAGGAGGTAAGATAAAATGGAAAAATGGCAATGCTTGATCTGCGGATATATCTATGATCCAGCAGAAGGAGATCCGGAAAATGGTGTCGAACCGGGAACAGCTTTTGAAAACCTGCCGGAAGACTGGCTCTGTCCTGAGTGCGGGGCAGAAAAAGATCAATTCGAGAAGATGGAAGAATGAAATCTTTAAAAAAAATGATTATAGAGTACGTCTTTTTAAACATAAAAATTTAACAGGAGGAAGTGTTTAATGGAAGCTAAGGTAAATGAGATTTTAAAGGATAAGTGTGTTGGGGATGGATACGAGAAGCTCTTAAAAATCAATAATTCAAGGCTTCAAGAATTTATTGTAAGATTCGTTGAGCTGTGTAATCCGGAAAAGATATTTGTGTGTGCCGATACCCCTGAGGATATCAAGTATATCAAGGATAAAGCCCTTGAGAACGGGGAGGAAAGCAAACTGAAGATGGAAGGACATACGGTACATTTTGATAATTATTATGACCAGGGAAGGGATAAAAAGAATACGGGTATACTGGTGTCCAGAGGCACTAACCTGGGAGAGACCATAGAGACCAGAGACCGGGATGAAGGATTAAAAGATATTCATAATGTTCTCAAAGATATTATGAAGGGAAAAGAGCTTTACATACTGTTTTTCTGTCTGGGACCTGCCAATTCCATATTCTCAATTCCAGCGGTGCAGCTGACAGATTCAAGCTATGTAGCACATAGCGAAACCCTGCTTTACAGGCCTGGCTATGCCGAGTTTGTCAGACAGGCGTCTAAAGCTCGCTTCTTTAAGTTTGTTCATTCTCAGGGTGAGCTGGACGGGAGAAAGACCTGCAAGAATCTGGATAAGCGCAGGATATTCATCGACATTGCGGAAGATATAGTCTACAGCACCAATACCCAGTACGGCGGTAATACCATAGGGCTGAAGAAGCTGGCTATGCGCCTGGCTATAAACCGCGGTTCAGAAGAAGGATGGCTTACCGAACATATGCTGGTTATGGGAGTGCATGGTCCTAAAAACAGGGTAACCTATTTTCTGGGAGCATTCCCCTCACTTTGCGGCAAGACCTCTACTGCTATGCTGGATGGTGAAACTATAGTGGGTGACGATATCGCCTACCTGAAGAAAAAAGATGGGCAGGTCAGGGCAGTGAATGTAGAAAAGGGGATGTTCGGCATTATTATGGGAGTGAATTCAAAGGATGACCCCAGCCAGTGGAAGGCGTTGAACAATCCAGGAGAGATCATCTTTTCCAATATCCTGGTGACCGAGGACAAAGGCGTACACTGGATCGGTAAGGATGGTGAGATGCCTCCAAAAGGATACAATCATTCAGGTGAATGGTCGACGGGTAAAAAAGACAAAGAGGGAAAAGAGATAAAATGCTCACATCCGAATGCACGCTTCACCCTATCCCTGACTACCTTAGATAACCTCGATCCCAAACTTAGCGATCCCGAAGGTGTAATAGTAGGCGGGATGGTTTATGGGGGAAGGGATTCAGATACCTGCGTGCCGGTGGAGGAGGCATATGACTGGCAACACGGTATTATCACAAAAGGCGCATCCCTGGAATCGGAGACCACTGCGGCGACATTAGGGAAAGAAGGGGTCAGGGCTTTCAACCCAATGTCCAATCTCGATTTCCTGTCCATACCTGTGGGCAGGTATATTAACAATAATTTAAACTTTGCCAGGGACTTGAAAAAGACTCCCCTGATCTTCTCGGTCAACTATTTTCTCAAGAGTAAAGATGGTAACTTCTTAAACGAGAAAACAGATAAAAGAGTATGGTATAAGTGGATGGAACTGAGAGCACACAATGAGGTGGAAGCGATTAAAACCCCCACCGGTCTTATACCTAAGTACCCGGATCTAAAAAGGTTATTTAAAGAGGTTCTCAAAAAGGATTATTCCATGGAAGATTATGATATCCAGTTTATGTTACGGGTGCCCGAGAATCTCGCAAAAATAGAGCGGATAAAGGAAATTTACCAGACCAAGGTTAATGATACTCCTGAGATTTTATTTGAGATTCTGGAGGAGCAAAAGGAAAGATTAATTCAGGCAAAGAGTAAATACGGGGATTACATAACCCCGGATAAATTTTTATCCTGATCTGTATTTGTAGGGGCGTATTTGCAATACGCCCCTACTATTTTACCCTCTCCTTTGCAAGGAGAGGGAAAGGGGGAGGTTACAAGATTTCATAAGTAAAACTGGAGTAGAGGCATCCCGCTGATGGCGGGACAATGTGCTCCTATTGTAGCGTCAGGGTTTATCCCTGACGTTTTGTTTTCTTGTTCAGGGTGGAGGTGAATTCCGCCCCTACGCGTTTAAGGGTATTTTTGCAGTAATTTCTCCCTTGCCCAATGTCCATCAAATACGGAATACCCTGTTCCGTCATTGACGGAATCAGACACTTGTCCGTGAAATACGGACAAGAAATATAATATATATATATATAATACTTATATAGGGAAAAAGGAAATTTTAGCTTTCGATACGATTTCGATATAGATTTTATATTAAATCAATAAATATCAGTCTAACAAAAAAGGATTTGATCCATCAAACAAAAATTAAGCTTTTTGGAAAACATCTAATAGCAATTGACAAAAAAACAACAAAAAAATGTGCCCGTCGTCCCGCCGTAGGCGGACCAACCCGACGGGAATAACTTCCCTCTCAACTGTATGCTGTCTACTAATTACTGTCTACTGTATATTATCTCTCCTCCTAAAATCGTCATCTCCACCTCTGTTTCCAGAATTTCCTCAGGATTGATACTAAAAATATCTTTGGATAAAACCACCATATCCGCTAATTTACCCACTGCAAGTGACCCTTTTTCTTTCTCCATAAATTCAGCATAAGCCGAGCCTGAGGTATATGCCCTCACTGCCTCTTCAACAGTTAAATTTTGTAGTGAGGTGTGGCTATGTGTCTCTTCCTGGGGCGTATAGCAATAAGCCCCTACCTCTCTGGTTAAGGCAGAATAAATTCCCGTCATTGGATTTAAAGATTCAATGGGCCAATCGGTGCCAAAAGCTAAAATCGTGCCTGATTCAAGCAAATTTCTCCAGGGATAGGCATTTTTTAATCTATCTTTTCCTAATCTCTGTTCCAGCCAGATTTTGTCCGAGGACCAGAAAGAAGGCTGGACGGATGCTACAATCTCCAGCTTGGCAAAACGCGGAATATCGGTTTCTTTTAACACACTGCAATGCTCTATC
>JAOUFL010000026.1 GCA_029858245.1 Candidatus Zixiibacteriota bacterium | reverse complement strand
AGGGAATCAACCTTTATATCATACAGCTTGCCGGAGAAAAAGATTATTTTGAATTGTGTGAAAAGGAATTTTCTAAAATGCTGGAAACCTGGAAGTTTTTGAAATAGATAATAGATATAAGAAGGAAAAGAGCATATTAAAAGCTCTGGCATATTGTAATTAGAAAGTTGGAAAATATAGTATAAGCTCCTGTAATTCCACATGACTGAGTGTAACAGGGTAATTTTGATAGTTCTGGATTCCTGTGGTGTGGGAGAACTTCCGGATGCTTTTGAGTACGGGGACCAGGGTTCCAATACCTTAGGAAATACTGCTCAAAAAGCAGGAGGGTTACATCTGCCAAATTTAGAGAAGTTAGGATTAGGCAATATTGAATTTATTCAGGGTGTATCACCACAGAGAAGTCCTTTAGCCTGTTATGGTAAAATGGGGGAGCTTTCCAGGGGGAAAGACAGCACTACGGGTCACTGGGAGATAGGGGGTATTGTTTTAAATAAGCCCTTCCCGGTATATCCTGATGGTTTTCCCCGGGAGATAATTTTAAAGTTTGAGAAAGCAATAGGCACAGAGGTTCTGGGTAATAAACCTGCTTCCGGAACTGAGATAATAAAGGAATTGGGTGAATTGCATCTCAAAACTGGTAAACCCATTGTCTATACCTCTGCGGATAGCGTTTTTCAGATAGCAGCGCACGAGAAGATTATTTCCATAGAAAGTTTATATGGTATGTGTCTTAAAGCCAGGGAAATACTAACCGGTGATAATGGAGTAGCCAGGGTAATAGCCCGACCTTTTACAGGGGAACCAGGCACTTTCAAAAGAACAGAAAGAAGAAAAGACTTTTCACTCCCTGCTCCCCGGAAGACCATTCTGGATATACTCAAGGAAAACGGAGTTGAGGTGGTGGGAATAGGGAAAATCGGAGACCTTTATGCTGGAAGGGGGTTATCTTTATCAATTCATACTAAAGACAACTCTGATGGCATGGATAAACTTATCCATACAATGATTGAGAAGAAAGAGGGATTGATCTTCATTAACCTGGTGGATTTCGATATGCTCTGGGGACATCGGAATAATGTAGAAGGTTTCGCAAAGGGGTTGGAAGATTTCGATGCAAGACTGGCAAAGGTTTTGGATTTACTGAAACCATGGGATATCCTTATAATAACTGCAGATCATGGTTGCGATCCCACTACTTCCAGCACAGACCATAGCAGGGAATATGTTCCATTGCTGGTTTATGGCGAAAAACTAAAAAAAGGGATAAATTTAGGAGTGAGAAATAGTTTCTCTGATATCGCCAGGACTGTAGCGGAGTTGTTTGAGGTCCCTGATACTGGTAGCGGAGAAAGTTTCTGGGAAAAAGTATATGGATGAAAAAAAATTAATTGCAGAAGCCAAAAAGATCAGAAACAGATCATATTCTCCTTATTCAAATTTCAAAGTTGGGGCAGCTCTATTAGGCAATAGCGGAAAGGTTTATTATGGGACTAACGTGGAGAATTCCTCCTTAAGCCTGGGTGTTTGCGCAGAAAGAGTCGCTCTTTTAAAAGCAGTGTGCTCGGGAGAAAAAGAATTCACCAAAATAGCCATCGTTGCTTCAGGTGAGAATCTGATTACCCCCTGCGGCCTTTGCAGGCAGGCATTGTTTGAATTCTCCCCCGGGATGAAGATTATCTGCTCGAATCTTAAAGGCAAGGTGAGGAAATTTACTCTTAAGGGTCTTTTACCGCATCCATTTAAAGATGCGAAGAAAAAGGGAAGAAGATAGCAGGAGACTGTTATGAAAAAAAGTTTAGAGAAGATCGATTTAGCCGGGATGATAGATCACACCCTGTTGAAACCGGAAACAACTCCAGCTGATATAAAAAGGCTCTGTGGTGAAGGCATCGAATACGAGTTTGCTTCAATCTGCGTGAATCCAGTATATGTAAGATTAGCTTCGGAAGAATTAAAAGGCTCGAAAGTAAAAGTATGCTCAGTTTCGGGATTTCCCCTGGGAGCGAATCGACCGGAAATAAAAGCAAAAGAAGCAGAGCGGGGCTGCAGGGATGGCGCAGCCGAAATCGACATGGTTATGAACTTAGGTGCTTTGAAGTCAGGTGATTATCATCTGATAGAGGATGAGATAAAGCTAATCCTGGAAATTATAGGGAAAGGGAAAATCCTGAAAGTTATCCTGGAGACCTGTATTTTGACCAGAGAGGAAAAGATAAAAGGAGCTCAGATAGTAAAAGCCTGCGGAGCACATTTCGTTAAAACTTCAACTGGATTTGGTCCGGCTGGCGCAACAGTAGAAGATGTCTCTTTATTAAGAAAGATCGTAGGACAAAGTTTCGGAGTTAAAGCCTCAGGAGGAATAAGAGATCAAAAATCAGCTTTAGAACTAATTCATGCAGGTGCTAACAGGATCGGTACTTCGTCTGGAATTAAAATTATCGAGGAGCATCTTAAAACCAGATAATAAAACATTAAGTAAAAGAGGATTTTATGATAATCTCTGAGATAATAGCAAAGAAAAGGGATGGAGAAAAACTGATTCGCGAAGAGATCGATTTTATCCTCCAGGGATATCTTTCCGGGGCTATACCCGACTATCAGATGTCTGCTTTTCTTATGGCTATATTTATCCGAGGTATGGATTTAGAGGAGACTGAAAACCTTACCTGGAGTATGATGAACTCAGGTAAGATACTGGATCTGGGATTTATCCCCGGCATTAAAGTTGATAAACACAGCACTGGGGGAGTAGGGGATAAAGTTTCCCTAATTTTAGCACCCCTGGTTGCCTCCTGCGGTGTTCCCGTGCCGATGGTATCGGGTAGAGGCCTGGGCCATACCGGGGGAACTCTGGATAAGCTGGAATCTATTCCCGGGTTCAGAACTTCTCTATCCTTAAGCGAGTTCATAGATAATCTGAAAAAAAGTGGTGTTTCGATTATGGGTCAGACAGAGGAAATCTCTTCCGCAGATGGTAAAATCTATGCCTTGAGAGATGTCACCGGAACGGTAAATTCCATTCCCCTGATTACCGCCAGTATTTTAAGCAAGAAACTTACCTCCGGCACAGATGCATTGGTTTTTGATGTAAAATGCGGGAATGGTGCTTTTATGAAATCCAGAGAGGATGCACAGAATTTAGCTTCAAACCTCATAAGAATTTCAGGGAAAGCTGGTAGAAAATGTATGGTTTTAATAACGGATATGAATGAGCCTCTGGGTAATTCCACGGGAAACTCACTGGAGGTGATTGAATCAGTTGAGACTTTAAAGGGTAATGGGCCTGAGGATCTTCTGGAGGTGACTTTATCATTAGGATCATGTATGCTTATCTTAGGAGGTGTAGTTAGTAGTCTTTCTGATGGCAAGGAGCTACTTTTAAAGAAGATTGAAAATAGAGAGGGATTAAATAAGTTCAGGCAGATGGTTTCACAACAGGGAGGAGACCCAAGAATAGTTGAAGATTATTCACTTTTTCCCAAAACAAATTATCAGAAGGAGCTAAAGTCCGAAAAAGACGGCTATATTAGCTTTATCGATACAAAAGCTATAGGTCTGGCTGCAGTAGAATTAGGTGCAGGCAGGGTAAAGCTTGATTCCACAGTAGACCTGGATGTGGGGATTACAATAAAAAAGAAGGTTGGGGATCAAGTTAAAAAGGATGAGGTCCTAGTAAGACTACTGGCAAATGATTATGATAAATGTAAAAAAGCTGAGGAGAGAATTAAAAACGGATTCAGGATAACCAAGAAGAAAGTAAAAAAAATAAAAAAAGTATTATTTATAATGGATGAAAAAGGGGTTAAAAAATTTATCTTTAATTGAGTTTATCATTTGACATTAATATCATAAATAAATCCTAGTGCGAACCCTTAATCGCACTAGGGAATGCCCGCCCTATAGCTTCGGTTTAGGCGAGTATTGCTCCCTCTAACAATCTAAAAATAAGATATACGGTAAAGTTGTCAAGTAAAATCTATAGAATTCTTGAAAATAATATATAGAGTTATGAATCATTAACCTTAAACCCATAAGATAGTCGAGTTATCTCATTGTTTTATAAATGCTTAAGGGCAGGACTGTTCATTTCTTAAAGTTTTGGATTTATATTGTTTATCACCCAAAGCGTATAAAAGTTAGCAATTTCAACAAAAATATCCTCTAAATTCAATATTACTTGAATATCAAGAACACTTTTCTATTGCTTTTTCAGGCTTTTTCAATAAAATAGATTGAGTTAGTAAAATAGAGATGAGCGATAAATGAAACATTCTGATTTTGTTCACCTGCATAATCATACGCAGTACAGCCTCCTGGATGGAGCCTGTAAGATTAATGAAATCTTGAACTTGGCTAAAGAATACAGGTTGCCAGCCTTAGCTATCACCGATCATGGAAATATGTTTGGGGCAATTGAGTTTTACAAAAAAGCCTTAAATTGTGGTATAAAACCGATAATCGGCTCTGAAGTATATATGGCTCCGAAAGACCGGACTAAAAAAGAACCAGAAAGAGGGTTACCTGATACTGGTTTTCACTTAATACTTCTGGCAAAAAACTATGAAGGGTATAAGAACCTGATCAGTCTTTCAACCATAGGATATTTAGAGGGATTCTATCATCGTCCCAGAATCGACAAAAAGGTTTTAAAAGAATATAACCTGGGGCTTATCGGATTCTCCAGCTGTTTAAAAGGTGAAATTCCTCATCTGCTTCTGAGTGGTAATTTCAAAAAAGCTAGTGAAGTAGCATTAGAATATAAAGAAATATTTGGAGAGGGGAACTTCTACCTGGAAATTCAGGACCACGGTCTGGAAGATGAACAAAAAGCAAAACAGCTTTTAATTAAGCTTTCCAAAGATTTAAAAATACCGCTGATTTGTACCAATGACTGCCACTACCTGAGAAAACTGGATTATATGGCTCATGATGCACTGCTCTGCATTCAAACCGGGAAGAAAATGGAAGATACAGAGCGTATGAGATTCAGCTCAGACCAGTTATATTTCAAGCCTCCAGAGGAAATGAAGGAACTTTTCAGAGAAATTCCTGAAGCAGTGGAAAATACCCTGAAAGTTGCGGAGGAATGTAATTTAGAATTAGAATTCGGGAAAAACTATCTGCCTCATTTTCCACTACCAGAAGGTTTTCAGAATCTGGATTCTTATTTAGAACGTTTAGTACAAGAGGGATTTAAGGAGAGGTATAATTATGAAAGTTTAGAGTTAAAAGAGAGGCTGGAAAGGGAGCTTAAGATAATCGAGCAGATGGGATTTGCTAGCTATTTTCTGATAGTCAAAGATTTTATCGATTTTGCACGGAATAACCAGATACCGGTTGGACCGGGAAGAGGGTCTGCTGCCGGCAGTCTGGTCTCCTATTGTCTGGGGATAACCAATATCGATCCCATGAGATACGGGCTCTTATTCGAGAGGTTTTTAAATCCAGAAAGGATTTCTCTTCCGGATATAGACATAGATTTCTCGGATAAAGGCAGGGATAAGATCATTAGATATGTGGTGGGTAAGTATGGCGAACAGAATGTGACACAGATAATCACCTTTGGCACAATGGCAGCAAGAGCAGTGGTAAGGGATGTTGGCCGGGTTATGGGTATGCCTTATTCGGAGGTGGACAGAATCGCCAAGATGATTCCGATGGAACCGGATATGACCCTGGAGAGAGCAATGGAACTGGAGCCGGAATTGAAGAAACTATCCCTGGAGGACCAGAGAGTGGAGAAATTGATCTCTTATTCAAAAACACTGGAAGGTTTAACCCGGCACGCCTCCACTCATGCTGCTGGTGTGGTTATAGCCCCGTCCAGATTAACTGATTTTGTACCTTTATACAAAAGTAATAATAATGAGATAACCACTCAATATGATATGAAGGGGATTGAGGAAATAGGTCTTCTGAAGATGGATTTCCTCGGGTTGCGTACGCTTTCGGTTATAGATGACACCCTGAAACTTTTATGGGAAGAAGGGAAGAAAAAATTAGATATCAATTCTGTTCCCCTGGATGACGAAAAAGTGTTCGAGCTTTTTTCCAGGGGGCAGACAGTGGGAATATTCCAGTTCGAAAGTTCCGGGATGCGTGATTATCTAAGGAAGCTAAAACCCGAATCCTTAGAAGACCTGACTGCTATGAATGCACTGTATCGTCCCGGTCCTCTGGATAGTTATATGATAGATGAATATATCGAACGCAAGAGAGGCAGGAAAAAAATCACCTATGAACATCCACTGTTAGAGCCTATTCTCAAGGAAACCTACGGGGTAATAGTCTACCAGGAGCAGGTTCTCAAGATCGCAAGTGATCTGGCAGGGTATTCTCTGGGTAAGGCAGATATCCTCAGAAAAGCAATGGGGAAGAAACAAGCAGAGATGATGGCGGAGCAAAGGGATGAGTTTATCAGCGGAGCAAAATCCAAAAAAATAGAGGAAAAAGTAGCAGAGCGGGTATTCGATTGGATAGCAACTTTTGCCCGTTACGGTTTCAACAAATCCCATAGCGTAGGTTATGCATATCTTGCATATCAGACTGCTTTCCTTAAAGCTCATTTTCCCGTGGAGTTTATGGCAGCCTCTCTCTCCTCAGAGACAGGAGATACCAACCGCATAGTAATCCTGATGGATGAATGCAAGAGAATGGGAATTTCGCTCTTACCTCCAGACGTGAACGAGAGCAGTGGGGATTTCAAAGTAACGGGTAAGAAGATAAGATTCGGATTGGGTGCGATCAAAAACGTCGGGTCGTCTGTGATTCAATCTATAGTTCAGGCAAGGGTGGGTGGGGAGAAGTTTAAATCGATTTTTGACTTCTGTTTGAAAGTCGAGCACCGCAAGTTGAATAAAAGAGCCATGGAAAGTCTGATCCAGTCAGGTGCCTTCGACTCTACGAATAAAAACAGAGCACAGTTAATGGCTTCAGTGGAAATGGCCTTGAGCTACGGAGAGACTCATCAAAAGGAGAAGGCAAAAGGACAAACCTCCCTTTTCACCCAGCAGTCAAATTCCGGTGAGTTCAGGACTGAGCCAAAGTTAACAGAAGTACCCAAATGGCATATCGGAGAGGTCCTTTCAAGGGAAAAGGAGGTTTTAGGTTTTTATATATCAGGACATCCGCTTTCCCGCTTTGAGCTGGAACTTAAGACTTTTGCTGACCATACAACCGAAAGCCTGGAAGGGGTAAAAGACGGCTCACAAATAGCATTGGGCGGGCTCATTACCAACTTCAAGATGAATATAGACAAAAAAGGTAAGCAGATGGCTTTTATAACCCTGGAGGATTTTCTAGGCACGGTGGAGGTGATCGTATTCTCGGATTGTTTTGAGAAGTACAAAAAGTTTCTAAAACCGGATGCCATGGTTTTAGTGTATGGCAGGAACTCGACCAAAGAGCAGGAGAAGCCCAAACTTATCGCCTCGCAGTTTTATCTATTAAGTAAGGTTTATAATGAATTGAAACCGGTTCTGCATCTCAAGGTTTTTGACAATGACATGAAGGAAGGGCTGGCACTAAAGCTCAAGGAGCTATTGAGCATTAATCCGGGAGAGTCTCAGGTCATACTTCATTATCTTACCGAGGTTGAGGAGATTAAATTGCGAACGAGAAACAAGGTACAGCTTTCCAGGGAACTTATGGAGAAGCTTATTGATATAATAGGTAAGGAGAATTTGTATCTGAATCAAAGCACGAGATGAGTTAAGGGTAGGGGCGAGGTTTCCTCGCCCAAGCGAGGCTGAAGCCTCGCACTACGAAATTGTTAGCGGTGTAAGGAGTTAACTCCTTACACGTAGGTATGGTAGCACAGGTCTCCTGACCTGTGCAGGAAAGGCTGGAAACCTGTTCTACCAGAAAATTGTGTTGTGACGAGGTTTCCTCGACCTGGTGGGTGGGGTAGGGACAGCTCTATAAAAGTCGTTAAAACGCAGGTTATGCATCTTTATAGTTTCGCTGTCTTAAACACTGGCAAAAGTAGTTCAGCAAATGAACGCAAGGTTAATTTCTTATCTCATCAAAAATTTCGATACAGGGCACCACCCAAAAGAGGATAATTTAACCATTTTTATTTTATTAATTTTGTATAAAAGAACTCTAACCTGATGACAGGAGAACAAAGATGAAGAGTGCAAGGTTGGAACTCAGGCTTTTGATACTCATTCTGGGCATATTTTTTACAATTACTACCCATCAACAACAAACACTTGCTCAAGAAAAGATTAATCCACTTGAAAAGTACCAGTTTCACTGCTATTGCACAACGATAAGATCTACCCCACAGGCAGTTATCAAACTTGATAATAATGGACAGATTCTGGTGGAATGCTTACCCGGAAAGACCGTCCAGCAACTAACTGATGGAGGTACTCAATTCACAGAAAGTCAGATAAGACTGTTGAAGGATTGGGGGTTACTGCAGGAGGAAGAGGGGATATTAAAAACAACCTTCCCCATTCTCGATGTAGATAGAACCAACCATTTAAGAAAGCTGATGAAGGAATCGACTGCAATTTTAAGTCAGAATTTAAAAGAGGAGATAATCTCCTTAATTGCAGAATTAAAATCGATAAACAGAGGGAAAAATGCTTATACCATTCTTTTCTCATATGTCCTGGATGATCTGGTCTGGGATCTGTGGGAAGAAAAGGAAATACTGAAACGAAGAGAAATCTCCCAGGAAAATCCTCTATGGACAGGTGAGTTCTGGGTAGTTTACCCGGCTCGAACTCTTTCCTGTGGCACAAATTCAATATCGGATAAAGGGGTATCTTTAAAAGTAAACTGGAGCGAAAAAGCGATTAAAAAGATGTTACCATTCGTAACTGATTGGGTAAATTTAAGCAAGATGTTCGATAATCTTGTTGAAAAAGGCAAAGTGGAGGATGAAAAAGCCATACAGGTGTTTGGTCCTTACAATCTTTTTGATTCGTCCGGTCGCTTTACGGTTCCGATTATACTGGAAAGCGAGGATAATAAACTTTATCAAAAATCCTTACAGCTTTCCAAAAACGTGAGTAACCAGGTTCTCGACGTTATTGATCTGGAAAATTTAAAAAATGAATTTGATTTCAGGGATAAGGAACAGGCGCTTATAATCGCCTATCATGAACTTATGTGGGAGCTTCTGGATTATTTGGAACAGGAGAGGATTATCCAGAAACCGGTTGCTTTTGCGAATCCTGATAAGGCAGAGCCAAAAGATATAGGTGACCTGGTATTTATCGTGAAAACAAGTAAGACAGAATAAAATCACTGTAAGTGGAGTCAGGAGTTATCTCCTGACTCCTGTTCAGGACAGGCTGGAAGCCTGTCACACCGGTTTTAAATTAGCAGAGATGCATTGTATATGCTACAGTTTTCGCAGGGGCAATTAATGAATTGCCCCTACCTTTCTAAAATATACCCGATGAAATGGGCAACTATGATTGCAGGACTGTAGGGGTTCAAAATTTTGAACCCCTATGTATATATATGGATAAATATTATAGCAGGGGCACGGCGTACCGTGCCCCTACAGAAAGTCTGAAATTACTATGATCTCAACATTTTTCCAGGAGCTTTTCGAGATTGTAAACGATTCCTCCTTTTATCTGCTGCTTGGTTTTTTCATCGCTGGTCTGATTCACGAATTTGTCTCCAGTAAAAAACTGGCTTATCATCTGGGAGGAAGCAGTTTAAAATCGATAATTAAAGCCTCTCTTATCGGTGCTCCGTTGCCTTTATGTTCCTGCGGGGTAATACCTGCAGCAGTCAGTCTTCGTAAAGATGGTGCCAGCCAGGAGGCTACGGTTTCCTTTTTAATTTCCACCCCCGAAACCGGAGTGGATTCTATTTCAATATCCTATGCTCTTCTGGACCCTCTCTTAACTGTAGTACGCCCGATTGCAGCTATAATTACCTCGATTGTCGCAGGTATTGCCGAAAAGATTTTTGGTAAAAAGAAAAAAACAGGTAATAATCCAGTTGAAACAAACACCTGTAAATGCGAGGAGACTAAGTCGGGGATTAAAACCAATGATAAAAATTTCTGGCGAAGACTGAAAAGCTCCATTAACTACGGATTTCTGGTGTTTTTTGGAGACATAGTAATTTACCTACTTTTTGGGTTTATATTAGCGGCTCTTATCGCTACTTTAATCCCTGAAAAATTCATACTGGAGAATTTCTCAGGCAAGGGGATTCTACCTCTTCTGGGCATGCTGGTGCTTGGAATACCTCTATATATCTGTTCCACCTCTGCCACACCTATTGCCTCTGCCCTGCTTTTGAAGGGAATTGCACCGGGAACGGCACTGGTCTTGCTTTTAAGCGGACCGGCAACTAATATAACCACCATCCTGACTGTAGGGAAGTTTTTGGGGAGAAGGTCTTTGTTGCTTTATATCCTGAGCATAAGTTCGGTTAGTGTATTACTGGGTTTAGTTGTAAACTGGATTTATGATTTTCTGCATTTTACTCCTCAGGCAAAAATCGGACAGGGAGCAGAGATAATACCGGATGTCGTCAAACTTATATCCACATTTTTGTTTATGATCCTGATTTTAGACCTTATCTTGAAAAAAGCAAGAAAGCCTTCGAAACAAACACAGGCTCAACTTCAAGCGTAAAAATTAATACATTCGGACTATCTGAAGTTAAGGAGAAAATATGATAAATGTGTGGAAAAAGGCGATACCGGTTGTAATTATTTCTTTCTTTTTGTTATCCCCCTGGTGTTCCCCGCAGAAATCCACCCCTCCAAAAGATGAAAAGAAGGTAGAAGGCAAAGGTAACCCCCCTGTTGTTAGCTGGCTTAAATATGATGAGGGTTTAAAGCTAGCCAAGAAAGAGAATAAAAAGGTCATGACTTTCTTTTACACTGACTGGTGCGGTTACTGCAAGAAAATGCTTTCCTATACTTTCACGGATCAGGAGGTTAAAAAGTTACTTGGAGAGAAATTTGTTTCCATAAAGGTTAATGGAGAATCAAGAAACAAGATCTCGGTGAACAAGAAAGAGATGACTGAAAAGGAGCTTACCTCCGGCTTTGTGGCTTCAGGGTTTCCTACTACCTGGTTTTTCGAGTCCAATGGTGATAAAATCTCTCCTATGGTAGGCTTTATGAAAGCTGAAGATTTTATCAATGTTCTATCCTATGTTGCGGGCGATTGGTATAAAAAGATAAGTTTTCAGGATTATCTTTCAAAGAAGAATGAGTTAGGGAAGAAGAAATAAGGATTATTAAAAATACACAACTGCTCATTGAAAGCATTCAGCTTAAATATTTCCGGTTAGAATAAAGATAGACCCACGTTAAAGTTTAGCGTGGGTTTACTAATTTTTCAATTGATTCTGTGGTATCAGAAATCGTTGATTAAGTTCGGTAGTTCACATAAATTCTATTGACTCTTACTTTTTAAAAAAGTATATATTTAAATAATTATGTTAAGGAAAATCATATTAGTTTTTTTAATATTGTTTTTATTTATCAATACCAGCTACGGGACCAAATATGCCGGGGAGTTTCTGAACCTGGGAGTGGGGGGCAGGGCACTGGGGCTGGGCAGTGCCTATGTGGCGATCTCGGATGATGCTACTGCGGTTTACTGGAATCCAGCCGGGATTTCCAAACTACCCTCGCAGGAGCTGGTTTTTATGCATGCGGAGACCTTCGGGTCTCTGTTAAATCACGATTTCCTGAGCTGGGTTATGCCTTTGCAGAACAGATTACAGAACTATGCCTTCGGGGTAAGCCTGATGCGTCTGGGTGGCGGCGATATTAAAGTTACCGAGCTACCCGATCCCAACAGTCCGATAAGCAGTTCTAACCGTCCCTATATAAAAAAAGAAGCCGGACATGCAGATTATCTTTTAACCTTCTCCTTTGCCAAGGAGAAAAGCAATAAGCTTTCTTTTGGCGGGAACGCCAAGCTCATCTACCGTCATATAGTGGATAATTCCGCTTTTGGACTGGGAATTGACCTGGGATTGCTTTACACCCCCACCGGATATTTGAGCATCGGAGCCAATCTCAAAGATGCGGTCTCCACACTTTTATCCTATGATAACGGCTCCAAAGAAACCATCGCACCATCTCTGAGAAGCGGATTCGCTCTGAATAAAGGATACCGGGACTTCAACTTTCTATTCGTCACCGAAGCCGAATTTAATTTCGAAGGGAGGAAATATGCTGCTCAGTACTGGCAGGGAGATATCTCCCTGGATATGCACTACGGCTGGGAGGCTGAATATCTGGAGAGGATTGCTGCCAGGATCGGATTTGACCGCGGTGATTTCTCTGCTGGCGGAGGTTTAAATTTCAAGAAGTTCAGTCTGGATCTGGCTTTTCTGCATCATGAGGAGCTGGACAACAGTTATCGGGTATCATTAAGAGTTAAACTCTAAATTTATATCATCGAGGAGAGCGTATGTTTAAATCCAGGACTTTTTCCCTTGTCTTACTATCATTCGTCATAGCTTTGACTGGCTGTTCAAGCAAATCAGTTCTCAGCTCTAAAGATAAAAGTATTGCAGCCAGGGTGAACGGTGAGATTATTAGCGGGGAGGAGCTTAAAAACAAGCTGGTATCGACGAATTTCGTCACCAAAAACAATAAGGAAGAGGAGCAAAAGAAAAAAAGAGAAGCATTGGAAGATTTGATAACTGACAATATAGTGGATCAGATGACTGCAAAGCTGGACTTAAGTCAGGATAAGGATTGGCAGCAAAAGAAATTAAAACATGATCTGGAGTATCTGGTGGGGTTTATGTATATAAAAGAGATAACCGAAAATGTTCAGGTCCAGGACAGTGAGGTAGTGTCTTATTACGAAGAAAACAAGAAAAATATGTTCACCAATCCGGAACAGTACAAAGTCAGTCATATTCTGGTTACCATTGATACCCTGCAAAAGGGGAATCCGGAAAAAGCGGAGAGTGCTGCCCTGGAAAAAATCGACTCTCTCTACCGACGGGCAAGTGACGGGGAGGATTTTGGAGCCTTAGCCAGGTCGTTCTCCGCGGATGAGAGAACCGGACAAAAGGGAGGGGAGCTGGGTTACCTTCCAAAAGGAAGGATGATCAAAGAGTTCGAGGAGCAGGTTACCTCGCTTGATTCGGGGGAAGTATCAAAGCCTTTCCGGACTAAATATGGTTACCATATCATCCAGTATACTGATAAAAAGCCGGAAGAGGTTGTGGAGTTTAACCAGGAACTAAAAGATAAGATAAGTGCCGGGCTTACCAAAGAAAAGCAGAATGAAAAAGCCAAAGAGTTTATAGAAGATTTAAAGAACAGAGCCAAATACCTATACAACGAAGAGGTTTTGAAACAGAATTATGATTCAGTTAAAGGTGACCCCTGGGTGTTGATAACCGATGACGTCGATACCATAATCTTCTCAAAATTTACATCGGATTACCGCCGTTATCAGGGTGGTTATACAAAAGATACCCTGACACTGGATGACAAAAAGAAATTTCTGCGTGATTATTCCTCCCTTTTTAACGTGCTGTTGCAGGAAAGCAAAAGGAGGGGTTATGATAAACATCCTGATTATCTAAAAGAAGTAGAGAAGTTCAGTACCAATGAAGCCAGAAGGAGGGTTTTAGCCGAGGGAGAGCTGAAGAGTTACCCGGCTACGGATGGAGAATTATACGACTACTACCTGGCTCACCGGGAGGAGTTTCCTCCTGACAGCTCTCTTCACGTCTATCATATAATATTTACCGATTCCCTCGAAGCGCTTAAGGTTTTGGAAAAGATTCAGTCAGGTGCGGATTTCGTGGAGATGGCAAAACAATATTATCCCGGAGCAGCAGAGATCAGGGACGTAGCATATGATTTGGGATTCATTACCGAACTGGAGATGTCCCCGGAGTTTTACAAAGCTGCAGCTCAATTGCAGGTGGGCGAGGTATGCGGACCGGTCAAGACCGAGTGGGGGTATCACCTGATCAAACTGGCCGAGAGAAGAGAGGGCTCACCGGTAGAGCTTTACAAGGCCAGGTTGAAAACCCTGGTCAAATTGGAGAAAGAAAAGGAAAAAAAGGAACAATGGGAGAAAGAAATAAGAAAGGGACAGGATATCTGGATAAACGAGAAGGTGCTGCAAAAGATGAAGATCAAGCCCGTGGAGTAAGTGTACCATTAGATTTTGAATGATAAAACATAAAAGGTTAATACATTTATTTTGAGGAAAACCTTATTCAGGTATTCTTACGGAATCCGGGACGAAGAATTATTATAAATAATTAAAAAGCATGTGAGTCTTTAAATCTTCCAGGAAGACTGGTATATAATCGGGTAAAAATATCTTTGGAAATCTCTCTTTATAACGAGTTTAAAAGAAAAGCTATCCATCTATTTGCTCTTTCAGTTCCTATCGGGTACTACCTCTTACCCAGGGAGATTGCCTTACTTATTCTCATACCCATAACCTTAGGCTCGATCATAGTAGATATAGTCAGGCTGAGAAACCTGCCCTTGGCTGGTTTTCTGAACTGGCTGTTAGGACCTATCTTAAGGGAGCATGAAAGCTGGGATCTAACCGGCTC
>JAOUFL010000223.1 GCA_029858245.1 Candidatus Zixiibacteriota bacterium | reverse complement strand
GGTGCCTCCTCTACACCCAGGGGCTCTCCGAAATCTCTCATCAGCGAGACTATAAGACCCCGGGCATCCTCATACTCCAGATAATATAAGGGAAAGCTAAAAAAGGCTTTCTGGTAATCTAAACCATCATACCTCCAGCCGCATACCTTACCCTCAAAAGAGATATCATCCGAATAAGAATCAAAATAATATAACGGCTCTGCTCCTGAGCCTAAGCTGACTATATTCCCATATTTTAACAGGCCACCCCAGTTACTTATATATTTTAACGTATCCGTTATAACATCCGGATAAAAAGAGGTATCATGGGAAAACGCTCCGGCAAAATCTGCCAGACTATTCTCCCCGGCCCAGGTTATATGTAGAAAACTATAAGGTGCACCATAACCTGTCATACCTCTCCAGCTAAACATCACAAAATTACCGCCATAGCCTAAATACTCCTCTATCAGCACGTGATCACTATTATCCACAAAATTGGACTTGAAATAATCATCATCCAGCCATACCAGCGTTGAATAGGCTCCTATATCCTTCATCGAAGGCTTATTTGAAGTCTCCGTGTATTCATAATAACTTACCCGATAACCCGAAAATAACTCCGCATATACGCTGTCCTGCTGCCTGTCACTGCTGGGATAGGGCGGATTACCTTTGCTGTTGCCACTCTCATCTATCACCAGTATGCCCTGGTCCAGGGTTATGGCTCGCATGCTAACCTCTTCTGAATAACCGCTCTCGTATCCGGTGGTATCTACTGCGGTCAATACATAATAATACCAGATTCCTCCCTCAACCGTGGTATCCTCATAAGCAAGCGACTGCATCTCCGTGGCTATCACCTCATAATCTTCTCCTGAGGTTATACTGCGATATAAATTATAATGCGAAAAATCCAGATCATAACTGGGCTGCCAGCTTAAATTAATCTTGAAATATCCTGTCTGGGCTGTTAACCCTGAAGGCGGCAGCGGTACTATCCGCGGTGTACCTACTATCTCGCTCTTGTAGATGCTCTCCTTGCCAGAACTGTTCACCCCCGATACTGCTATATAATAAGGCACCTCGTTCTCAAGATTCCTCAAGGTGTCCGAGGTATAACCTGATAATACTGTATGCGTATCCGTATATACCCCGCTCTCCGTCCCAAAATATAACCGGTATTCCACCAGGTCATTCTCCTCCAGGGAGGACCAGTTAACATATAGCTTCTCTCCGTCCCCTGCATCCCATATCACAATATCCTCTACCGGTCCGGGGGATGAGGCTACCTCCACTATGGTAGCCAGGTTCATCTTCACTATCTCGCTCATATAAGGGATATTCAGATGTGTTACCGAATCCGAAACCATATGATAATTTGAGGAGAATATAAACTCCTCACTATATAGTATTCTATAACCCAATTGAGAAAAGGGCCAGCTGTCGCTTGCCTGGTCTGGAGCTATATGAACATTCAAATTGGTATACATCTCAGCTAAATTCGCCATAGACAGGGCATAAGGTAAAGCAATATCATTTTTATGAAGCTCCATATCTATTTGATTCGCCTCGTGGCCAATCATATCTAAGTTGAACATCACTTGAATATCCATACCCTGTGAAAAAGCATCTGTGGCATATCCGTAACTACCCACCATCCAGAATTCTTCAGCTCCAAAAGCTATTAAAATGACCGTCTTGGGAAGAGGATTATTGGCTAAAATCCTTGCCATTTCCAGAATAGCTGCGGTTCCGCTGGCATTATCATCTGCACCGGGTGCTGGCTGATCGGGATCTGTAACCGGCCAGATAATAGAATCGTAATGCCCGCCGGCTACTATTACTTTGTCCGGATTAACTGTCCCGGGAATTACCGCCACTACATTGGAATCCACAATCCAGTATCCCAGATTATATCCATCCCAGCCAGCGAAGGGATGTAGATAAACACTGTCAATCCCGAACTGCTCAAGCTCATCTTTTAACCAGTGCCTGGCGTTAATCACCGAATCGGAGAGTGCGCACCTGTTATCGAATGACTGCAGTTTCTCCAGATAGGAGGTTAACGAATCTACAGAAACCTGCGTAACCAAACTATCAGTACCCTGAGAATAAGAAAGAAATGGAATAGAAGTTGAAGGTAGTGGATTATATTTTAAAGGTATAGTACGATCCTGCGAAATCCTGTTTAGTTGGTAACCAGAACTGAGTAACTCTAAGATTTTAGCATTACCTGTCTTTAAAATAGTTAAATCATCTTTTTCAAATAAAACCTCCCCATGGTCAGAAAGATTAACCTTTGTCCTGAATTTAGCCTTTGAGACCAGAAAATAATCCTGAGTCCAGGGAGTCTCATCTATGATTTGAAAAAGGAGGTTATTTAGCTCTAATCTCTCAATCTTATCTTTATCTATCTCAGCTATATAAGCATTATCCAGTTTGATATAAGCTTTCAGGCCTAAATCAGCAGCAATTTGATAATCTTCATATGTTTTAAGCTCTATCTTAATTAGTACTGAACCTGAAGCAAGGGGAACATTAACAAAAAACATTATTAAAATAGCCAATAAACTTCCTCTCCAGGCTTTTCTGCAAATCATAGACTTAACCTTGCTGGATTATAATCTACTTAGAAAATTTTTAAAGTCAATACGTAACAGCAAAATCAGGCATTCAATATAATGCTATTAAAAGGCAAACTTGGTTTATGAAGTTATCTTAAATGTACTTAATATTACGAAAGGATAAGATTTTAACAAAACCCAGGGAGATTTTGTATGTGAATATAATGCTTTGATCATATTTATTGTTTCTTATTCCAAGCTATTTTTAAGAATTTCACTTGTCTCCTCAGTTACTCTAAAAAATTTCCCCTTTCCCGTAGCCACTATTTCCTTTTTTGCATTGCGTACCTCTCCCTCAGCTACAAAGATTTTCCCTTTCTCCTCCACTACTTTACCTTCTAAGAAAAGCTTTTCCCCTATTCTCGCTGGTTTTATAAATTTCACCTCTATCTCTGCCGTAACCACCAAAAAATTCCTGGCGATAACTGCTTTTATCATAACCTCATCCAGGAGAGAGGAGATAATCCCGCCATGCAGGATACCTTTGTATCCCTGGAACCTCTGGTCTGGAACGTATTCTGCTTTTGCCACCTTCTGGTCATAGAAGAAATCGACCTTGAGACCGCAGTCATTTTTATCTCCACAGACAAAGCAGTTAGAATATCTTCTTATCAACTCCATAGCCTTACCCTGTTAGTTATTGTAAGAATAATGGTTACTATAGTAATTTATAAGAGCCATAATCTCTAAGAGAAAAAAGAATTAATCCTTCAGTTACTTTTTTATTTTAGTAGATTGCTTGATTTTGGGAACCTCAATTTTTTCGCTATCGATTTCAGGTAATTTCAACTCCTCCATTCCGGGTATTTTTAGTTCTTCCGGCTCCTCAGCTATAGCAGAC
>JAOUFL010000222.1 GCA_029858245.1 Candidatus Zixiibacteriota bacterium | reverse complement strand
GTATTCGGGTTTATATAGGACGTTATTTGTTTTTCTTTTTATGCCTGTCTCTTCTGAGTCTCTTTTTTCTTTTGTGGGTTTTTATTTTGTGTCTTTTCTTTTTCTTTCCACAAGGCATAGGCCTCAACTCCTTTGCTTAGTTTTGCTTAACGATAAGCTCCTTGAATTCGTTCGATGGTTTAAAAACCGGGACCTTTCTATCCGGAACTGGCACCTCTTCACCCGTACGTGGATTTCGGGCTTTTCTGGCTTTACGTTCTTTGATCTTGAACGTCCCGAATCCGCGAATTTCTATGTTGTTTCCTTCTTTCATGGCATTCTTAACTGCCTCCAGGAAACTATCTACCACTACGGCAACATCAGTTCTGGTCAATCCGGATTTTTCCACTATCTTCTCAACCAAATCTGATTTGGTCATCTTGAACCTCCTTTAAAAAAATTTTTTATTTGCAGTCACCACAATTCTTTGAGCTGCAGCTGGAGCAGGAAGAATTATTCGAGGGGACGAATTTACCACCTGAGGAAAATCCAAAAACCGAAAAAACTCTTTCCCCGGCTCCACCGCAACCTGGGCATATCACTTCCGCTTTGTTATTCCTTATCAGGATCTCAAATCTATTTTTGCATTTTTTGCAGATATATTCGTAAATCGGCATTTATCAAAAGCTCCTTAAAAGACTTATTTGAAAATATATTGTAGCTTTGGCGAAAGGTTATCATCCGTTCTCAAGTTTAATAAAGACTTAAGGCTGCCGGACAGAAGGTCAATCAGAGTATCACTTTTTGTCTTTTCTTTAATGCTCTTCGGTATTCCTTCTATTCCACCTATCTTACCCGCAATCATAATGGCATCCTCTAAATTACCCATCTCGTCTATCAATCCCAACTCCATGGCTTGTCTGCCTGTGAAAATCCGTCCGTCCGCAATTTCCAGTACCTGTTCCTGGGGAAGCCCGCGTCCTTCTACCACAGCATCCACAAACTGATCATAAGAATCATCAATGACCGACTGTAGCAGATTTTTTTCCTCTGGTGTCATATCACGATTCCAGGTTCCTATTTCTTTTAAATCCCCGCTTTTAACCACCTCGAATTTAAGCCCTATTTTTTTAAACAATTCCTGCACCACCGGGAACTCGAATATAACACCGATACTTCCGGTTAACGTCCCCGGATTAGCTACAATTGTATCTGCAGCGCAAGCGATATAATATGCGCCTGAGGCACCAACGGACCTGAGGGAGGCTACCACCTTTTTCCCTTCGTCTTTTACCTTTAAAACCTCCTCATAAATTTCCTGCGAAGAGGCAACTCCACCACCCGGACTGTTTATGTCAAGAACTATTGCGGGTATTGAGCTATCCCTGGTATATTTTTTCAGCTGCCTGATTATATCATCCGAATAATTTATTGAACCGTATATCTCGATAACGGCAACCTTTTTGCCAAAGCCATGAAAATAATAACCTTCCTCCAGGTTTAATCCAGTTAAAGCGATCACCAGGATAAACAGGAAAAATAAAAAACTAAGGGAGATTATCACCCCGATTATGATATCGATTCTCTTCTTAGCCACATACCCTCCGCAATAGATTATAATTTTATCTGGCGATAAATATCTTTATTTTATCTCCTGCCTGGACATAAGAGGGATTGGACAAATCGTTCCATTCCAGAATTTTTTCGAGAGGGACTCCGAAGATCCTTGCAATCCCCCACAAAGTCTCGCCTATTTCGACCTTGTGAACTAATAGCTCCTGCTGTTGATCACCCTGGCTTTTTACAGGGATTCGCAATTTTTCTCCTGCTATTATCCGGTTGCTTCGGCTCATATTATTGGACTGTTTGATCGCTTTAACAGTAGTATTAAACTTCTTCGCAATACTGGATAAGTTATCCCCTGAACGCACTTTGTATATTTGATATGACTGGTCTGACGGAATTCTCAACCTTTGACCGACTTTTAAAATCTGATTGCGGTCAATACCGTTTAGTTTTTCTAAAGCAGAGACAGTAGTATTAAATTTGCCAGCTATATATACCAGATTATCGCCTGATTTTATCTTGTATACCTCGTATCCCCTTACAGCTGTATTTTTGGATACCCTTGTTTTCTGATTTTTATTCTCCGCATCAGCTGAAGCGCTGTAATTCCTGTCAACCTGACCCTCTCCCGGAATCTTAAGATATTGCCCGGGATAAATCACTGCTCTTTTAGAAAGAGTATTAGCCTGCAGGATACTGTAGGTTGGAATTCCGTAGCTTCTGGCAATACCTGAGATAGTCTCGCCTTTCCTTACCTTGTGCATAGCAAAAAGTTTTTTGGCCGGCAATTCCGCATATTTCTGTTCGAAGAGCTCCTTAGTACCTGCCGGGATTCTTAATTTATAATCCTGGTATTGTGGAGGAGTAACATCTCTGAGGATTTCAGGATTTAAATCTCTTATTTCAGCTGCGGAAACATTCAATATATCAGAGATGGTTTTGAGTTCAACTGGTTTGTCCACATTCACCATATCATACTTCAATGGCTTTTCATACTCTATATCAAAGCCATATTTTTGAGGATTCTTGGCGATGATGGTCGCGGCCATATACAGAGGGACATAATCGTAGGTTTGTTTTCGCAAGTTCAGCTCCCAGAAATTAGTAGTATGATATTTTTTGATTGCCCTGCTCAAACCGCCTTCCCCGCAATTATAAGCGGCCAAAGCTAATTTCCAGCATCCGAAATCGTTGTAAAGCTTGTTCAGGTAATTACAGGCAGCATAAGTTGATTTAATAAAATCTCTTTTTTCGTCATACCACCAGTTGCTTTTAAGACCATAGATTCTACCAGTGGAGGGGATAAACTGCCACATCCCAACTGCATTTGCCCAGGAGCGTGCTCTGGGATTATAGCCGCTTTCGATAAGAGGTAGATAGGCTAAATCCAGGGGCATGTTTTTTTCTTTTAATATCTCCCTGGCTATATCGATATATTTACCTGATCTGGAAAGGTACTGGATAAAAGCTTCCCTGGCGATAGTTTGCAGGTAAAGTATTGAATTCTCGACCCGTTCGTTCCATTCGATGGGCATATCATAGGTGGTAACAGCGGTATCAGAATATTCAATTTTCACATCCAGCGATTCCCTGAGACCCTGAAAATTTTCAATATCTCCGAATTTTTCAAGAAAAGCGGAGATCGAGGTTTCATCTTCCAATAAACCCAGAGATAGAAGAGTGATTTTGTAATCTGATGCTATTTCTTTTAACAAACGATTATACTTGTCAATATTTTTTGAATGTATCTCTTCATCTAAGTTCAAGTTAGCCAGTATGTCCAGAGCCTTTTCAAAATAAGACTGTGCCTTTTCCCAATCGCCTTTCTGGTTTGCCTCTACTCCAAGAGCGTAATAATATTCGGATTCTTTGAGATCTTCTGAGATTAGCTCTTCATTTACTTCAGCAGAATCTACAGGAGTGCTAACCTGG
>JAOUFL010000221.1 GCA_029858245.1 Candidatus Zixiibacteriota bacterium | reverse complement strand
CAATCACTAAAGCATCAGCAACCACCTCAGATATGGTTTTAACCTCTATGCCCAGCTTGTATTCACGATTGAGCTCGCTCAACTGGTCAATACAATTGTGACAGGGGGCAACTACAATCTGAGCTCTGGTTTTGGCAATCTGATCTGCCTTGACCCTGCCTGCTTCCAATCGTCTCTTGGTATAACGTGTCATTGATAGCTGCCCTCCGCCACCGCCACAGCAGAAATTCTTCTCGCGATTGGGAACCATTTCAATAAAGTTAGAAACCGCGCTTTTAAGAATATAACGTTGTTCTTCAATGACACCACCCAACCGTACCAGATTACAGGGATCATGCAATGTTACCATTTTCTGAATGCGTGAGCGATCTAACCTGATACGTCCCTGACGAATATAATCAGCTATAACTTGAATTATGCTTTTAATTTCAAATTTGTCCCGGACAGCCAACCACTCGGGTGCTTCCCAGCGATTGGAATTATATCCATGACCACATTCACCTATGATAAGTGATTTCGACTTTAACTTGATCATTGTCTCGCGTAAACGCGATGAGATCAAACTTGCTGCGCTATCATCTCCACTATAAAGCCCATAGTTAGTAACATCATAGTAGTCGCTGGATACTGTCCAGTTCTCCCTGGTAGCATAAAAAATTTTGGCGGTTGACAAAAGAGACAGAGGAAAGAATTTTGGCTCGCGGGGATTAACGGTGTACAGGAGTCCGGTTCCTTCCTTATCTACTGGCAATTGCGCCTCTGGATCACCTACCTCCAACTGTAGCTCTTCACTCAGCCATTCCAGGGTAGCGAGCCAATCTTCACGGGCAATACCCATATTATTACCCTTTTCTATGGTAGTGGTCACTGTTGACTGCAGCTCAGGCGGTATAAGGTCAAGAGTAACCAGGATAGTCCTGGCTATACGGATCATACGTGTTACATTTATACCCATGGTGCAGTTTAGCGCACAACGCCCGCAAAGGGTACAGCGTCCATAAAGCGAATCGATCCAGCGTTCAAGCAGCTGGCTATTGAAACCACTATCGCTCTCGGATTTTTCTTTTAAGCCACCCAGCACGGTCAGTATTTTTCTAAACACCTTGGTAACGAGTTCAAGTTTGTAAGCCGGGATAGCTTCAAGTTCCCTGCTGATTAAGTAATAGTGGCAGGAATCAGCGCAAAGTCCGCAATGAACGCATGATTGCAGATTGGCAACTATGGCATGGTTCAATAGACGCTTGAATGTTTCCAGAGCTCTATTCAATTGCTCAGGTTTAAGGTTTCGAATACGCTCCAGATAAGGATCTTTCGTATCTTTTTCACCTATCATATGCTATGATTTCTCCGAGAAATGAGGAAGAACTCCTCTGCGGCCAAAGAAAACCCCGAAGAGAATGCGGGTATAAAAAAAGAAAACACAGTGACGAATCTTCCCGAATGGTATATAAATAAAGACGATAATAGCTGTGAGATAAAAAGGGACGACTAAAGTTTCTGCAAAAGTCATTGCCAGATTCAATAAAAGGAAAATATCTATCAGGAGATTAGACAGATAATCATCAAGACTGCTTATACCTCTCATATACGGTTGAAGTGTTCGTTTAAGAAAAAGAGCTGTTCCAGCCAGGATGCCACCAACC
Source organism: Candidatus Zixiibacteriota bacterium (assembly GCA_029858245.1). Taxonomy (GTDB): domain Bacteria; phylum Zixibacteria; class MSB-5A5; order MSB-5A5; family RBG-16-43-9; genus JAOUFL01. Next base: position 1,838 of record JAOUFL010000221.1, on the reverse strand, counting down.
AGCATAACCCGCATTATCTGCAAAAGTACAGAAGGAAGCGAATAACTAAATAATTGCATCGCCAGAAAAAACAATGCGCTCAGGATGCCCAAATGATAAAGCGTCCCCCCTATATATGTCCAGATATGTTTAGCGGCGCTTTCCTTCTCCCAGGGCAGCATACCTGGTCCAAAAGCATAAATGATACCTGCAAAGCTCTTACCCTGTGGATTAGCGTATGTTGGTATCCTGCCAAACGATAGGGTTTTTAAAACAATTACTGCGAGCATGACTATGCAAAATAGCAGTGAAACTGCTACGCCTGATTGCAGTACTGTAAGTAGAGACATTAAAGGCACCTATACACAGCCATCCGGTTTAGGCAAGCCGGCAATCTTACAGGCACCCTTGGCAGGACCTGAAGGAAATAGCTCGTATATACGACGTAGAGGCAAACCGGTACTCTTACAAATAGAGCGGACCATCGGTGCTAAGTTGGTTTCAAGGTAGTGGTTTCGTATAAATTCAATTACCGCCCAGTGTTCAGGGGTAAGGTTGTCAATACCTTCTGCTGCTTTAGCTAAAACCTCCGCAACCCTCTTATCCCATTGAGTGGAATCGGTTAAAAATCCCTCTTCGTTCAGTGACAGTTTCTTCCCGTTGATATCCAGAAATAACATACGCTTATACACTCCTGATGAGTAAATTTGTATATAATAAGGCAATTAATCCTTTTTTGCAAGAGAATTCTAAACTCCAAATTTACTTAATCTGTACCAAGAATTCTGTTAATATTGTACTTATAATTGCATGTAGCCATTCTCCATTATAATTCAATTAATAAAAATAGATTGACAGTTAAAACCGTATTAAATAAGTTAACCTGAATCTCGCTTCGATTTTAAATGTTTTTCCCTGGGGAAAACTATGCAAGAGAGAAATACAAAAGAAGCCCTGGAGGCTCAAATACTATTAGATGTCGCCAGACTCATCTCTTCCTCTCTGGATTTAGACGAGGTTCTGGAACTGATGCTCGATTCCCTGAAAAGAATGCTAAAATATGATGCTGCCGCTATCTTCTTAATAGATAAGAAAAAACAGGAGGTAGGTGAGATAAAGACAAGAGGATATGACCTGGCTCTTGAACAGGATCTGATTTTAAAAGTGGGACAGGGCCTGGTAGGCTGGGTAGCAGAGCACAAAGAACCAGTTATCGTTCAGGATGTGGAAAAAGATTCAAGGTATATCCAGGCACGGCACGAGACTAAATCGGAAATAGTCGTACCCATTATGACCGACCAGAGGATAATCGGTGTTTTCAATCTGGAAAGCAATGAAGTTAATTCCTACTCTTCAGATGATCTTAATCTTTTGACCGCTTTTGCCAGTCATTGTGCAGTAGCTATCGAAAGGACCAGATTACATAAAGAGATCTTGATAAAGCACAAGCTGGAGGAAGAGCTATTAATCGCCCGTAGAATACAGGAGAGTTTCCTTCCGCATAAAGACCCGGTTCTATCGGGGTTCGACATCTCCGGGATAAATATCTCCTCAGAGCAGGTTGGAGGGGATTACTATGATTTCATACCCATAGTTGAAAACCAGATAGGCATTGCCATAGGTGATGTCTCTGGTAAAGGGATACCAGCCTCTTTGATAATGGCATCTTTCCGGGCAAGCCTGATAGCAGAGATAAGGAATAATTATGCCATACGCACTATCTTCTTCAAGGTGAATAATCTGCTATATGAGAGCATCGAAAGGGAAAACTACGTCACTGCCGTTTACGGAGTTCTGAATGTGGAAAACAAGATCTTCACCTTCTCCAATGCCGGCCACAATCCTCCATTTTATTGAAA
>JAOUFL010000220.1 GCA_029858245.1 Candidatus Zixiibacteriota bacterium | reverse complement strand
AGAAGCCCCTAAAAAAATTATACCTATGTTTATGATTTAACCTCATTTTTGGCTGATAGTATAAATAGTCAGAAGCCCGTTGTCAGAAGCTGAGAGAAATTGGGCTTCATTTATGATCAGGTTATTAGCCAAATTGCCCCGATTATAGTCTCCTATTTTAAATACCGTGGAGAAGCTCAGGGTGATAAAGATTAAAAGCAGTAAGGAAACGACATAAGTCGGGATTGGACCTAAAATAGGTGTACGCAATAAGGAGAAAAAATACTCTAAACTATCCAGGATATTGCTTTTCAAATCCAGGAGCTTAGAATAGTAACTTTGTTCTAAATTGAATTTCTCCCAGTAATTCTGTGGTGGTTCAAAGGTTAAGTTGCTTTGAAGCAAATCCAGGGCGGTTTGGTAGCCTTTGAATTCCTCCAGACATACTGGACAGCTTTTAAAGTGCTCATTTAAAGAATTTCTCTGATTTTCATTCAGATCTTGATAATCTAAGAATAGTTTCTTAGCCTTTTTACATTTCATATTTAATCCCTACCTTATCTAAGATATTAGGGTGATGTTTTATCAACTCATCCCTTAATCTTGCTCTGGCTCGGTGAAGATACCATCTAACTGTAGCCTGGGGCATCCCGGTTACCTGAGCTACTTCTTTAATATCCAATCCTTGCAGATCTCTCAATACAAAAACCGACCTTTGTTTCGGATTAAGACTGCCCAGAGCTTCATTTATTGCCCAGCGTACTAAACCTCTCTGGTATACTTTTTCGACATCATTCTTCTTTTCCTTAAGTTCTCCCATGATGTTATCCAGCATCTCAAACCGGTGTTTGCGAAATTTCCTTATAAAATCTATGGAGGCATTAATGGTAATGCGATAAAGCCAGGTAGATAACTTCTTGGTGGTATCAAATCTATTCAGGTTTTGATAAACTTTCACAAAGACCATCTGGGATATATCCTTTGCATCCTCATAATCTCCTACCATACGGTAGGCGATTCCTGCCACCTGAGCCTTATATTTATTAACTATTTTTTGAAATGCCTCTCCCTCCCCTTTTTGAGCTCTTCTGACGATATCTAAAAGCTCATTCTCCTCCTTCTCCTTGAGTTTTTCCCCGCCAGCATTCCTGGATTTATTTTCATCCTTATAGTTTTCAAAGGACATACATCATTCTCTTTATAAAATACGATTTGTTTGAATTTAACGTTTGGTAACTTCTCCTGTATCTGAGGCTATCTGGTAAATATCTTCATCCCTTTTTTAAAGAAGTAAGCTGCGGTAATTCCAAATGTTTTTTCTTTTCTTTGATCTGAGTTATAACCACAAGAGGGGCTTCTCCTTTTGAGATAAGCAGAATCGATTCCAAATCGTTTAGCCAGGTTATAAGACAGTATCGCTCCTTTTTGAAAAATATTGCTCAGGTTTTCACCATATAAAGAAACAACCTTTCTTTTCCCCGAACGATATATTACCTGCGAGGGCTTTCGGGGTGTGGGAAGTCCGCTCAGCAGCTCCGGGCAAAAGGGCAAGGCTTTGCATTCCCTTACCATTCGATAAAGCTGCAGATTTTTACAATCTTTTCCATTATAACGGCATTTGACACCTGCTAAACAGGCAGAAACTAAACATTTTAATTTACCCTTTTTTATCATCATCTAAAAGATACTGGAAATTACTTAAAGGTATTCTCAATAAATGAGATTTTTATGAGATAACTTATTGAAAGGGAATGTAGATGTCAAGTTTTATTTTACCAAAAAAAGTATGAAAAAACTTATCCTTCAGCTTTTAGAACCCAATAACCAAGTTTTAACTGTTATTATAATTTTTTTATTCGACTTGAGGTTGCTTTTAGCTATGTACCATTATGGGCCTTGAGGAAATGAGCTATTTTTAGCAATCCTGCTAATAAGCTGAAATACAGGGGATTCCCACACCCCCCTTATTTATTTATAAGAGGGATTTTCCACTTATTTACCTTGACTTTATTGGGTTTTGATTTATATCGTTATTAATAGTTTTAAGGGGTTTATGAACATATGATAGAGAATTACCCTTTCATAAAGAAATATCTGGGTGGAATTATAAGAAGAAGGAGTCTTAATCACCCTGAGAAAAGCAAGCTGTTGCAAGTTGTTGACAATAATCAAGCGGACAGATAGGAAAGCTTTAGAAAGAAAATGGGCAGGGAATACCAATCTAAGATATTCATGGTTACTAATGGAGATATTTATGGATAATCAGGGGATAAAAATTGTAATGGCAAAGTATCGCTTAGCGATATATTTTTATTTAATCAACTACCTCTTCAAAGGTGGGCCAGTACCTTGTGAACCGTAAGCATGAGAGGAGGTTTCATGAAACTCAAAGCTTTAGTTTTCGGACTTGCCTGCCTTGGTCTCATATCATCTCCAGCCTCAGCTAAAATTATTCATGTCCCAGCTGACTCTTCGACTATTCAAAAGGGTATTAATGGGGCGGTTAATGGGGATACGGTCTTGGTGTCTCCTGGTACTTTCGCTGAGAATATAAATTTCCTTGGCAAAGCTATAACTCTGGCTAGTCATTACATAATAGATGAGCATAACTCAACCCTTATAGATTCTACTGTAATTGATGGAATCATGCTTACACGCCATCTTGACTCAGGAAGCGTGGTAACTTTTGTTTCAGGCGAAGACTCTAATTCTGTGCTAACAGGATTTACCTTAATTGGAGGGAATGGAACCCTGAGACGCAATACCTCAGGTGGTAAGGTAGAACGTAGAGGTGGAGGAATCTATTGTTATGGCTCGTCTCCTCTCATAACTAACAATAAAATTATGGATAATCATATCGCTTCTGAGGGGGTGGATTATGAAGAGGGAGGTGGTATTTGTTGTTTCAGCTCAAATGCAAGGATAAGGAATAATCTGATTTTGAGTAATAGCAGTGGTCAATCGTTTGGAGGGGGAATATTCTTATGGGGCTCACATCCAGATTTAGGGAAACCGATAATTGTCAACAATACCATAGTGGGTAATGACGGAGGAGGTATAGTAGTTCAGGGAACCTATCCAAATATTTCCAATAACGTTATTACCAGCAACATAAATGACGGAGGTGTAAATTTTATTAGTCCACCAGGTACCAGTATTATTTCATATAATGACGTCTGGAACAACCTTGACAATTTTGTGAATTGTCCTCCTGGAGCTGGTATTATGGATATGTTAAATTTTAATCGGACTCCCTGTGACTCGTTTTTCAATATTATTCAGAATCCTGTTTTTGTTGACTCTATAAGTAATTACCATTTACAGGATAGTTCTCTTTGTATTAATGCCGGAGGAGATTTGTATGCCGAAGGGCCAGATTACGATTTAGACCTGAATTCCAGGAAAGTCGGATGTAATGTGGATATAGGCGCTTACGAGTTCTGGTATATGTGTGGAGATGCCAATGCTGATGATGAAGTAACAGTTTCAGATGTGGTTTATCTAATCAATTATTTATTCAAAGACGGCTCCCCA
>JAOUFL010000025.1 GCA_029858245.1 Candidatus Zixiibacteriota bacterium | reverse complement strand
TAAGTCTGACCCCCTGAACGTTCCAGAAAATTTCTCTGGTTACTTCCATATCACCCTTCAGCTTTGAGCTTTTTAACTTCCCCGGTCAGAAGCGGAACAACCTCGAACAGATCGCCTACAATTCCGTAATCTGCCTTTTGAAAGATAGGTGCATCCGGATCCTTGTTTATAGCCACTATATACTTGGAAGTTGACATCCCGGCTAAATGCTGGATAGAACCTGAAATTCCACAGGCGATATACAGGGTAGGATTAACCACCTTTCCGGTCTGCCCAACCTGTATATCATGCGGGGCGAAATCTGAATCAACCGCAGCCCTGGAGGCACCAACTGCAGTTCCCTCTCCAAAGGCATCCGCTAACTCCTCCAGGATCTTAAAATTTTCCCTGGCTTTCATTCCCCTGCCTCCCGACACTATGATATCAGCCTCAGTTATATCTATTTTTTTGCTCTCCCCTTTTAATACCTCTTTTAGAAGTGACTTCAAATCGTCTTTTCTCATATCGGGTTTACATTTAATAACCTCAGCTTTTTGAGAATCATCCCTTGGCAAAACCTCCACTATATTGGGTCTTACCGCTGCCATTTGAGGTTTGGAATCGGGAATGACTACTTCCATTAAAACCTTACCAGCATAAACCGGACGGGTGATTCTCAATAAACCATCATCCTGTATTTCAACATTTACACAGTCAGACGCTAAACCCGTATTGAGACGAGCAGCTACTCTGGGCAGCAAATCCTTGCCCTGGGCTGTTGCTCCTCCTAATAGAATGGAAGGATTATGAGTTCTGGCTAAATCGACAATTAACCTGGTGTAGCTCTCATTGGTGTAATCTTTCAATATCTCATCCTCTAAAAGAAAAACCTTCTCAGCCCCATAAGGTCCTAATTGTGGTGTCAAGTTTTCAATATTCGAGCCTAAAAGCAGGGTGCATATTTCTTCTTTATTTTTCTCTTTTATTTTTTTACCCAGACTTAAAAGCTCAAAGGTTATCTTTTTAAACCTTCCTTCTTTATGTTCAGCAATAATCCATATTCCTGGCATTTTTCTCTCCTTTAGATTATCTTAGCTTCTCCTCTGAGGAGTTCAACTAACTTGGCGGTAGCTTCTGGAATTTCTCCCTCAATTTTTATCCCTGCTTTTCTTTGAGGAGGGAAAAAATATTTCCTGGTTTTTGACCTGGAGCCTGTTTTCCCTACGTGTTCCGGATTTAAACATAAATCAGGCAGACCAAGTTTTTTTATCTCTTTTTTCTTAGCTTTCATGATTCCGGGAAGGGAAGCATACCTGGGTGTATTTAATCCTTTCTGACAGGCAAAGATAGCAGGAAGAGAAACCTCGATTATCTCTTTTTCTCCTCCTTCTGTTTCCCTTTTGGCAATTGCTTTTTTCACATCCGGGAAAAGCTCCATTCCTACAATCACCGAGACATAAGGTAAATCTAAAAACTCAGCCAGACCCGCGTAAACCTGAGAAGAATCCAGGTCCACTGCTTGCTTACCAGTAAGTATGACATCAAATTCCATCTGGCTTAAAACCTTGGATAAAACTAACGCAGTGGTTAAACTATCTGAATTTTCAAAAGCTGGATCATTCAATAATATCCCCTCGTCTGCTCCCATAGCTAAAGCAGTTCGAATAGCTTCGATAGTTCTTTCTGGTCCCATGGATACTACAGTTACTTTCCCACCGAATTTTTCTTTGATTTTCAATGCCTCCTCTACTGCATATTCATCATATGGATTCATCACCCATTTGATCCCCTCAGTTACAATACCACTGGAATCGGAATTTAACTCGATTCTGGTTTCTGTATCCGGGACCTGTTTTATGCAAACCACAATATTCACTCGGGACCTCCTTTTTATAAAATCCACATTATTTTGCGGATTTTTAATTGCAGATTTTTATTTTAATTTCTTTTTTTGAGAAAAGCAAGTGGAATCTTAATGACAGTTGTGCTATAACTCTAATATAATATTTCAACTCTTTTATGATAACTTCGTTAAATATCACCTATGTAAAACATTTCATCTGTCCACCCTTCACTGAAAATTTTAAATATCACTCTCCTCTCTCCCTCGAGAAATTTTAAGTTAAATTTTGAGATTTTAAAATTTCAAACTGGTTGACATTGCTAAAATAAAGTATATATTAATGGCAAAATTTAGAAAAAATTCAGGAGGTAAAATTTGTACCAGAAACTCAAAGAGAAAATAGAGAGCAAGAGAGCAGTGGTTGGGATTATAGGACTGGGCTATGTTGGACTTCCCCTGGCAGTGGAATTCGGCGAGCAGGGATTCAGTGTTCTGGGTTTTGATATTAGCAAAAAGAAAGTCAGTCTGATAAATTCAGGCAGATCAGATATTGACGACATAAAAGATGAATCGGTAAAAAAACTGGTTACCAGAAAACTTCTCAAAGCTACCAATAATTTCGCCCTGCTCAGTAACGCTGACTGTATATCCATATGCGTTCCTACTCCCTTGAGTAAAACCAAGGACCCGGATGTATCCTACATACTCTCTGCCGTCAATCAAGTAAAAAAATATCTCCATCCTGGACAGCTGGTGATATTAGAAAGCACGACCTATCCCGGAACAACTGAGGAGCTTATCAGACCGATCCTGGAGGAAACTAACCTTAGAACAGGAAAAGATTTCTTCTTAGCCTTTTCCCCTGAAAGGGTGGATCCGGGGAACAAGAAATTCACAATCAAGAATACACCCCGGGTGGTAGGAGGGGTAACATCATACTGCACCAAGCTAACTAAGCTCTTTTATGAACAGATAATCGATAAAGTCTTTCCGGTATCTTCCACCAAAAGCGCGGAGTTGGTAAAGTTACTGGAGAACACCTTCAGAAGCGTAAATATCGGGCTGGTAAATGAAGTCGCCCTGATGTGCGATCGCTTGAAAATAGATGTCTGGGAGATAATCCAGGCTGCGGATTCTAAACCCTTTGGCTTTATGCCTTTTTATCCCGGTCCAGGTCTGGGAGGTCATTGCATTCCTATCGATCCACATTACCTTTCCTGGAAGCTGAAATCCTTAAATTACTATGCACGTTTTATCGAATTAGCCGGCGACATTAATTCTCATATGCCGGAATATGTGGTTGAGAGGATTAACCGGGCTTTAAATTCCGTTAAAAAAACCCTGAAGGAAACTAATATCCTGATTCTGGGCATAGCCTATAAAAAAGATATCCAGGATGTTCGGGAATCCCCGGCACTGGATGTGATCGAGCTTTTGCAGAATGCTGGTGCTAAGGTAAAATTTAACGACCCCCATGTCCCTTCAATTCTGATGAACGCACACACTATGAAATCAACCAGGCTGACCTCAAAGCTTCTGAGTAAATCGGATTGTGTGGTTATCGTTACAGACCATTCAGCTTACGATTACGATTGGATTGTAAAGAATTCTAAACTGATTTTTGATACCCGCAATGCTACCAAGCTGGTGAAAGATAACCGGGAGAGGATAGTAAAATTATAATTCTACTGTCACTCACCCCTGCTTGGTGGATTGAGAGTTTTTACCTTTACTGAGGAGGAAAATCTGAGGATTGTAAAGGTCATTATTTCTTCCATATTTATTTTTCTCTTCTCTACCTTAAGCTTAGCTACCACCTTAGAGAATATCCCGCTGGATAGCTGGGTATATCCAGCCATCGAAGAGCTTTATACTCAGGGATTATTTACTAAATTACACAAAAATAATAAACCCTACACTCGTGGCAAAATATCTTCAGAATTAAAAAAAATCAAATCCAGGGTGGAAAAGCTTGACTTAGTTTTAACCCGGACCCAGTCCTGGCTTCTGGAAAAACTATATCAGGAGTTTGAAAATGAGCTCAAAACCCAGAATTACCCATTTGAAAAGAACGAGCCTAAAAAGATTAAGGCTTCCTTAAATCCTTTTATATATCTGGTTCAAAATAAGAACGATTCTTCTTATGCTCGGGGTAAGCTTGTTATGTCAGCCGCCTTTCAGTGGAAGTCTTTTTTGTTTAAAAATCGGTTTATAATCGACACTAAAGCTGAAAAGGAGAAAAATCTATTTGGACAGGAATGGAAAAATGGCTTAAGCGGGATTTTCGACTCGGGATACCTGAAGGGAGATTTCAAGCATTTTGAATTTCAATGGGGAAGGGACTATCTACGCTGGGGACCGGGGGCTAAGGATTATCTCTTGCTTTCAGGTTTCTCACCCCCTTTTGATATGTTAAAACTCACCGGGGAATTAGGGATTTTCAGGTTCGAGTTTTTCGCTACAGCCTTAGATGAATTTAAATCTCTTGATTCTAATTTTTATGCTAAAAGGTATTTATCCGGGCACAGGATAAATCTAAGACTGAAATCTGGATTTGAGTTTGGTTTATCCGAAGTGGTTCTTTACGGTGGAGAAAAAAGAAGCTTGGAACCTTATTATCTCAACCCTCTTTTCGTTTTCTATGCAGAACAGTTCAATCGCAATATAGACGATAACCTTCTGTGGAGTATCGACTTATCGGTGACTCACTTCAAGAACAGGGAATTATACACGGAGATTTTGATAGACGATTTTCAATATGATTTCAAATCAGAGCCTCAGCAGATCGGATTTCTGTTGGGATTTAAATCGGCAGAAACCTTTGGCTTATCCGGGAATTATTTTACATTTGAATATACCCGTATTAATAACTGGGTCTATGGACAGAACAAACCCTGGAACATATATACCTACCATGATGTGGGTATGGGAAGTTTCCTTGGTCCGGATGCTGATCTTGTCTACCTGAACCTGCTGCACCATCTGACAAAAAATTTTCAACTCTCTTTTTCTTTAAAATCAGGTAGAAAAGGGGAAGGTGAAATTGGTCTTCAACCCTCACCTGTGCCAAAAACCAGGAAATTCCCCTCAGGGATTGTAGAGAGAACAAATAATTTTATCCTCCAGGGTATTTTTCAACCAAATGCTTATCTCTATCTTGAGGGAGAATTTGGATATACCTCTATAAATAATCATTTGAATTTACTTGATAAAAAAGAAAGAAATGTTTTCTTTAACCTCAGATTAACTTATAACTTGTGGAAGGAGTGCTGGTTCTAAATTGAGAGGTCTTACCCTTAAAGCCCCGGCAAAGATAAATCTATTCCTTAATATTCTGGGTAAAAGAAAAGATGGTTATCACGAGCTCTCAACCCTAATGCAGAATATTTCCCTCCACGATACCCTTACCTTTCTCAAAGTGAAGGAAGGTATTATCTTAAAAGCTTCAGACTCAAAATTACCGCTGGACAGGAGGAATTTAGTTTATCAGGCAGCTGAACTTGTTCTAAAAGAGGGTAAGGTAACTCACGGGGTGAAAATAATCCTGAGAAAAAAGATACCGGTTTCCTCCGGGATGGGAGGAGGTAGCTCAGATGCTGCTTTTACCCTGTTGGGTTTAAGCAGGTTATGTAATTTGCATTTTTCCCTGAAAAACCTTCATCCTCTCGCAGAAAAATTAGGCTCAGACGTGCCCTTCTTTCTGTACAACCAGACTGCTTTAGCTCAGGGAAGAGGTGAAAAGATAACTCCCGTTAATATCTTTAATGATTATTGGATCGTCCTCGTAACCTTCCCTTTCAGGATCTCCACCTCTTGGGCTTACCAGTTGATTAAATTAGACTTGACAACTAAGGTGGATTTTATTAATATTAAGTGTCTGCAGAAAAAGGAAGATTTTTTTAAGGCTCTGAGTACCTGGATAAACGATTTTGAGGAGAAAATCTCTGAAAGACACCCGCAAATTAAGCAAGCCCTAAAAACTTTATTAAGACTAGGAGCAGTAAAATCCTCCATGACGGGAAGTGGACCCACCGTCTATGGAATCTTTGAAAATCAACCAAATAATGAGGAGGTGAATAAAGTTTTCAACAGGAGCGACTCAAAGATTTTTATTGTTCGACCTGTCTCTTAGTTTAATGGGTTCAGCAAAGTATAACCAATTGTTTTGAGGAGGAAAGAAGGTGGAAATCACAGAGGTTAGGATTACCCTAAGAGATGAGGAAAGGCTCAAGGCATTTGCTAACATCACTTTTGATAATGCCTTTGTGATCAGGGGCCTGAAGGTAATCAATGGAAATAATGGGTATTTCGTCTCGATGCCCAGCCGGAAAAGAACTGACGGTACACATCAGGATATAGCTCATCCGGTTAACAATGAGATGAGGAGGTTAATCGAGGAAAAAGTGTTACAGGCTTATGAGGAGATGTTAAAAACTCAGAGTGTCTGATTAATAGAATCAAAGTATTCGGATTTATCACCAAATTTGGGGCGTAGTCAAGTGGAAAGACACGAGACTTTGGATCTCGCATTCCCAGGTTCGAATCCTGGCGCCCCAGTTCGTTTGAATCTCATTTCCCCACTTTATTTCGATCACTGTAAATATATTACAATACATAGCAATATGCGGAAATACAGTAACCACCTCTGAAGGCTTGAAGCGAAAAGTCATTCAAGACAGATGTCATCTCCGGGATTTTAACAAGCCGGAAGCGACAATTTTAATATGTTTGAACGCTTAGTTGTAATTCAAATAGAAAAAATACCCAGGGTCTTCTTCAAATCAACCAACTTTATTTTAACAGTAATTGTTTTTATAGGTACTGCAATATTATCTGCTACATCAGTTTCCGCTGATTCGTATGCGAAAAGAACAGAGTGCCTGGATTGTTTAATCACTGGTTTTTATAAAGATACCAAGCATATTCTGACCTCGCCGTTTCATTGGAGCAAACAAAACCTTATCACCTTCGCTGTTTTGTCTGTAGGAACGTCTGGATTAATGCTGGCTGACGAAGACCTTCAGGATTTGGTGCAAGATCACAGAAATTCAACCACCAACAGAATCTCCAACTGGACAAACAGAAACACAAGAAGGGTTAAGAACTTAACCATTGGCGGGTTCTATTTGAGTGGCGTTATTTTCAACAACAAAAAAGCCAAAGAGACTGCATTCTTGTGCCTTGAATCCGTCATCCTTGCTGAGGGGATAACTACAGCAATAAAACATGTAGTGGGTAGAACGCGACCTTGTGGTAATAAGGGCGCTTTTAATTTTGATCCTCTGGAATACCCACCACCACCCGCGTCTCTTTCCTTTCCTTCCGGGCATACCACAACGGCTTTCGCCTTAAGTTCGGTGATAGCCGAGCAATATCGTAGTACTCCTCTGGCTATAGCCCTATATGGATGGGCTACAGTGGTCTCCTTAGCGCGAGTAAACAGCAATGTTCATTTTATGTCGGATGTTTTCTGGGGCGGGGTCATCGGGATTTATGTGGGTAAAGCCATTGTTAAGTTCAGCAAGCCAGGGGCTTCTAAAAATTACAGGATTCATTTTATAGATAAACCCGATTATACGGGGATAGGAGTAGGTATTTCGATAATATAAAAAGAAACGACTATACTATTTTTCAAATGGGATCCCCTGATCAGATATTCCCATCCATTAAACTTACACCTTAACTTTTCAGTTATTGATAAGTCGGCACCAAGTTCAGAAAAATCCTTTAGTTATTTCCTTAAAAAAGAAATTTTATATCTTCTGGATAATCATATCTTACAGTGAAATCACAGGAACACACGAAAGCAGGAATACATTTTTCTCTTGCCTAATTTCATCTGATTTTTATATTAAAGGCAATAAACTGGGAATTGGTAATAAGTAACTCCAATTTGGACTTTATTCCCGGGAATTTCCATTGACCTGATTTTGGTTTAGCAGGATGAATATAAAAAGATATTTTGTTTTGATTTTTCTTTTTCTCATCCTCTTCTCCTGTATCAAGAGAAGAGAGATAAAGGTTGAGTCAGAAAAAAATACTGTAGAGGGTATAGTTAGTGAATTCGTGCAGGGATTGGAACAATTGGATGTGGAAAAGGTTTTAGGTTTTTATAATAAAAGTCCAAACACTATCTTGATTGGAGCGGGTGATGAATTCTTCAGAGGATATGATGCTGTGGAAAATTATTACAGGGAATTCATTCCTTCCCTTTCAAAATGGAATAACAGAAAATTCGTCCTTATTGAACCGAAGATTAGAATCCTGGATGGAGTAGCCTGGTTCAATTCACAGCTGAAATTAAATTATCAACAGAACGAAAAGCCAATAAAAAATGATGCCAGATTCACTGGTGTTTTAATCAAGGAGGAAGGGACCTGGAGGTTGGTTCAGGTACATTTGTCTTTATCATCACCTTAACCGAGGATAGATAATATGCCAGACGAACTCAAGCTCATCACCGGTAACTCTAATAAGCCGTTAGCTGAAAAGATCAGCCAGTATCTGAGTATACCCATTTCACAGGCTGAGGTCACCAGATTCTCCGATGGGGAGATAAAGGTAAAAATAGATGAAAACATAAGAGGCACTGATCTTTTCATTATCCAGCCGACAAATTCCCCAGCAGAAAATCTTTTAGAGTTATTAATCCTTCTGGATGCTACCAGGAGAGCCTCAGCCAGGAGGATTACCGCGGTTATTCCCTATTTCGGTTATGCCCGGCAGGATAGAAAAGACCAGCCCAGAGTCCCTATCACTGCCAAATTAGTGGCGAATTTGATTGCCCAGGCTGGAGCTAACAGGGTTCTCACCATGGATTTGCATGCCGCACAGATACAGGGCTTTTTCGACATACCCACAGATCACCTCTTTTCAAACACGGTTTTTTTCGATTACTTCATTAATCTGAAAATTCCAGATCTGGTAATCGTAGCAGATACCGGCAGTATAAAAATGGTACGGAATTTCGCTAAGAAGTTGAATTGCCCCATGGCAGTGGTCGATAAAAGAAGACCTGGAACTAACCAGGCGGAAGTTCTAAATATTATAGGGGAGGTAAAAGATAAAAACGTTATCATCCGTGATGATATACTCGATACCGGTGGAACCTTAACCGAATTTGCTTATGCACTACAAAAAAAAGGAGCCAGGGATATCTATGCATGCTGTACTCATGCGGTCCTGTCCGGGGACTGTCTTGGAAGAGTGGAAAGATCGCCCATCAAAAAGTTAGTTATCTCAGATACGATAAACCAAAGTGGTATGAGATTCACCGATAAGATAAAGGTTCTCTCTGTGGCTCGATTATTCGGAGAGGCGATAATTCGTACTGATAGAGAGGAATCGATAAGTTCCTTGTTTGAATATTAATTGATTTAGATTGGTGATAAGAGGAAAGGAGTAGAAGAAGATGAAGGAGATTTTGCTTGAAGCTAAAAGAAGAGATAAAACCGGTAAGGAGATCACAAAAAAACTCCGTAAAGAGGGTTTTATACCTGCCATACTCTATGGTCCGGGAGAAAAACCTCTTTCCTTGAAGGTAAATTCCAGGTCGCTGCAAACAATCCTGAGAGCTGGCAAAGGAGAAAACGTTCTTATAACCCTGGAAATTAATGGAACCCAGAATGAAAAAAAGAATGTCCTGATAAGGGAGATACAGCATGATCCCGTTTTGGGAGATATCTTACATGTTGATTTTCAGCATATACTTTTGACCAAGAAGATCTCAGTACGTGTTCCGATTCATCTCGAAGGGATTCCGATTGGAGTACATAAAGATGGGGGAATCCTGCAACACGCTTTAAGAGAACTGGAGATCGAATGTTTGCCTGCAGATATTCCGGAGAAAGTGGAGCTAGACGTGAGCAATCTTAAGATAGGAGATTCAATTCATGTCAGGGATATTAAGATAGAAAAGGTGGAGGTCTTAACTGATCTGGATAGCTCTGTTGCTTCTGTAGTTCCACCTACGGTCTTTAAGGAAGAAGTTGTTCCCGCAGCTGAGGAAGCTAAAGAACCTGAGGTCATAGGTGAGAAGAAACCCGAAGAAGGAGAAGAGGAAAAAGCAGAGGAAGGTAAAGGTATTAAGGACAAAGAAGCTCCCAAGCCAGGTAAAGAGGAAAAAACTGAGAAACCCGAACCAAAAGCTAAAGGAAAAGAAGGAAAGAAGTAAGAGTCTTATAATGGTTTTTTATAAATTATAAGATTTAAGTTCTAAAGAAGAGAAGAGAGTTTCAATGAAAGGTGTCATTTTAGCTGGAGGATTAGGGAAAAGGCTTTTTCCGTTAACCAAGATCACCAATAAACATCTGCTCCCGGTTTATGACCGTCCAATGATCTATTATCCCATTGAAACCTTGCTTAATGCTGGGATAAGGGATATTTTAATTGTAACCGGGGGTAATAATGCTGGGGATTTTCTACGCCTATTGGGAAATGGAAATGATTTCGGTTTAAAACACCTTAATTACACTTATCAGCAAAAAGAGGGAGGTATTGCCGAAGCTCTCGGATTAGCAGAGCATTTTGCAGATGGAGAAAAAATTCTGGTTATGCTGGGAGATAATATAATTGAGGGGAATCTCAGAGTATCAGTGGACAACTTTAAAAAACAAAAAAGTGGAGCTAAAATCCTTTTAAAGCAAGTCGATAATCCCAGAGAGTACGGAATTGCTTATATAAAAAAAGGGAGGATTTTAAAAATTGAGGAAAAACCTAAAAATCCTAAAAGCAATTATGCAGTAACGGGAATATATATGTATGACAGTGAGGTTTTCGATATAGTGAAAACCCTAAAACCCTCTGCTCGAGGGGAACTGGAGATAACTGATGTCAACAACGCCTATCTGCGAAAAGAAAATCTGAGCTATTCTTTTTTAAAAGGTTTTTGGTTGGATGCAGGAGAGTCCATTGATGCTTTATTGAAAACCAATAAAATTGTAGCTCAGAAAGGAGCTAATAAAAAATATTTCTAAGGGTAAAAATATGCTTGAAGGTGTAAAACAAAAAAAACTTAAAATCATACCGGACGAGAGAGGAAGGTTGATGGAGCTGTTGAGGTCAGATGAGGACCTTTTCATTCAGTTCGGACAGGTTTATATGACCACTTCTTATCCGGGTGTGGTGAAAGGTTGGCATTATCATAAAAAGCAGACTGATAATTTCATCGTTATCAAAGGGATGGTTAAACTGGTATTGTATGACAACCGGGAGGATTCTCCTACTAAAGGGGAGATCAACGAGTTTTTCATGGGAGAGGACAATCCGCTTCTGGTTCAGATACCTCCAATGGTGGTACATGGATTCAAGTGCATAAGCCAGGATGAGGCACTCTGTATTAACTGCCCTACTGAAGCCTATAACTATCTTCAGCCGGATGAGTATCGCATCCCTCCGCATAGCGACGAGATACCCTACAAGTGGGAAAGAAAGGATGGATGATGAAACTCTTAGTCACCGGGGGAGCTGGCTTTATTGGCTCAAACTTCATTCATCATATTCTCAAGACTTACCCTCAATATAAGATTGTAACCCTCGATAAGTTGACTTACGCTGGAAACTTAGATAACCTCTCAGATATCGAGCCTGCGAATAATTATCAGTTTGTCAAAGGAGATATCTGCGACCTGAAACTGGTGGAGGAAATAGTTTCCGGAGGAATTGATGCAATCTTAAATTTTGCTGCAGAAACCCACGTTGACCGGAGCCTGTATGACCCCAAATGCTTTGTCCAGACCAATATCACCGGCACTCAGGTTTTATTAGAAGCGGTTTTAAAATACAAGGTAAAAAGATTTATTCAGATCTCAACAGATGAGGTCTACGGAAGTATAGAACAGGGAAAGTTCTTCACCGAGGAAAGCCTTCTCTTGCCCAATAGCCCTTATTCAGCCAGCAAAGCTGGAGCAGATCTATTGGTAAGGTCTTATTTTAAAACCTTTAAGTTGCCAGTTCTGATTACTCGCTCCTCCAACAATTACGGTCCATACCAATTCCCTGAAAAATTGATCCCCCTATTTATAACTAATGCTCTTGAGGATAGAGAGCTGCCCTTATATGGGGATGGACTCTATATCCGGGACTGGATTTATGTGGAGGATAACTGCAAAGGTATTGACCTGGTGCTGCATAAAGGAAAAGAAGGTGAGATATATAACCTGGGAGGCGGCGCAGAAAAAACCAACTTAGAGATAACCAATTTTATATTGAATTATCTGGGAAAGCCCGAAAGTCTGATAAAACACGTAAAAGACCGACCAGCTCATGATAGAAGGTATGCTATGGATTGTATTAAGGCGGAAAAAGAATTAAACTTCAGACCAAAAGTAAAATTGGAAGAAGGGCTTAAAAAGACTGTGGAATGGTATTTGAATAACAAAGAGTGGTGGAAAAAAGTAAAAAGCGGGGAATATCTAAAATATTACGAGAATCATTACCTTAAAAGAGAAAAAGTATGAGGGTTTTAATCACCGGCTCCAACGGGCTTTTAGGACAGAAGCTGGTAAAAGCTTTTTCCTCTAATCACCAGACTACAGGAATCGACCTGCAGACTGAATCCTTGATTACATCATCAAACTTTACTTATCTGAATATAGGTATTCTAGAACAAGAAAAACTAGAAGAACTCTTTCCCTCCTTTAGCCCTGAAGTGGTTATAAATGCTGGGGCTTATACAGACGTAGATAAATGCGAGCAGAACGAGAAAGAAGCCTGGTCTGTGAACGTGAACGGAGTAAAAATTCTTGTAAAATTGTGCAGAGAAACCGAAGCCAAATTGATTCATCTCTCTACAGATTATATCTTTAACGGCAAAAAAGGACCTTATTCGGAGGAAGCTATCCCACATCCAATTAATTATTATGGAATAACAAAATTAGTAAGTGAGAATGTTATTTCAAATGATGTAATAGACTTTTTAATCGTCCGCACCAATGTGCTTTATGGGAAAAGCCTTGGGAGAGCTCATAATTTTGTCTCAACTGTAATAAATAAACTTTCAAATAGAGAAGAATATATAGCAGCAGAAGACCTTTATAACAATCCCACTTTGGCAGATAACTTGGCTGAGACAATAAAAGAGGCTGTAGAAAAAAATATTTTAGGAATTTTGAATATCGCCGGTGGGGATAAGACACTCTCACGCTATGACTTCGTTGTTAAAATAGCTGAGAAATTTAACCTGGATCAGGGTCTAATCAAAAAAGTTTTAACCTCGGAGCTAAACCTACCCGCCCCACGACCCCTTAAGGGTGGACTTAAAATAGATAAAGCAAAAAAGCTTCTTAAAACCGAACTGTTGGATATACAAAAGGGACTGGAATTTATTAAATAGAATGGTAGGAGCGTTCAATTGAACGCCCCTATGACTGAGCTTCTGGATATAGAAAAGGGGTTGGAGTATCTAAAATAAAAAAATAAACAAAAAATCGTAAATTGAATCTTACTTGCTTTTAGCCATTAAAATTATTATACTAATCACAAAGTTTCTATTCGATGAAAATTATAAAGGAATCAATTATGGGCTTACCATTCTTTAAACCTTTTTCATCTCTATTGTGGGTACTCCTGTTTATGTTAATGACTATTTCTTGTGATCAGCGAGAGGTACCAAAGACGGAAACGAAAAAAACAGAAACTTCTACCACATCAATGGAGGAACCCATAATCGAAATGCCGGAATACAGTATTCTAAATGAAGATGTATATGATGTCCCTAGCAAGACCCAAGTGACCTTGAATGTTTTAGTTTCAGGCAAAATCTCAAAAATAGGTCTAACAAATCTACTCAACCGACTATATTCTAAAACACAAGACCGAAGCGGTTTCAAATATCATAGCCACCCCACTCATATAGGTATTTATGCTTACACGAACAAGGAATATGCACAGGCGGGTCTGGGTCAGTGGATAGCAATGCTGCTCAAGATAGGCGAAGAAGGTAAGCCAGAAATCACCATAAATGAACGTCAAGTTGCTCAAATTGGTGCAAAACCAGAGGAGAAATTTGGGCTACCGGAAGATACGCGAAAGCGAATTTGGGCGGAACTAATTGAAGCTGAACGCAGAGCAACTCGTGAAGCCGAGCAGCGATATCCATTGCCTGATCCTTTAAAGTCAAACTATTCTGCATCTTATGCAGGTAAACAACTCGAAAAGCAATCAGAGTTAAGTAGCTTTTTGAATGAAAAGTATGAGAAGGAGATAGCTAAGAAATATGGTCTTACGCGGGAGCAACTAAATGAGATTGCTATAGAAGCCGTTACAAAAGACTGGCCATATCCAGCAGATGATTGGTGAGTTTTTGTTAATTATTACAGTGATAATTAAAATAGAGATTTCTTCCTATGACCAATACTGAAGACAAATTATTAGAAGCTGAGTATTTTCTAAAGTGTATGATTGAAAATCAGACTGAACGGGATGCCTTCAAATATAATCTTAGTGCATTTTTGTCAGCATTTCGAAGCATAACACTGATAATGCAAAAGGAATTCAATAAGCATCCAGTATTTGCAGACTGGTACAGCATTCAAAGAAACAAACTAAAAACTGATAAAAAGATGAATTCATTGAATACCAAGCGGGTAATGACTATTCATCTGCAACCTTTAGAACCACATGCACAAATAAATGTGAATATTGCTAATCATATTTCTTTAATTAGCAACGTATCTGCTGTTCTTATTCATGAAGGTGGATCAGAAGAATTAAGTCGCTCACCAGCAGTAATGTTACCGTCAACCCCTTCTGAAACTAAAACAATTGTCCAATGGCTTTGGTATTTTGAAGACATTCCTGACATAGATATAGTAACTCTCTGTCAAGATTGCATGAATAAGTTGAAAGTTATTGTTTTAGAATGCAAACAAAAATTTGGAAGTTCTAGTTGATGCGGAGATTGGATTCCCCACATCATGTAACATTCAGTAACTTCAATTCCTGAGTAAACTCAAAATAAAAAAGTCTGCCTTTCGGTAGACTTTTCTCTTAAAACTCTATGATAGGTAAATCTTTTATTTCCTTCTTCTTATATAGCTAAACGCTCCCAATCCCAGAAGACCTGTTCCTAAAAGGATTATCGTTCCTGGCTCTGGCTGAGCTATAAGATAACCTCCATCCACACCGGTTATATTAGCAGCATCAGCATAAAAATTATCAAGATGA
>JAOUFL010000218.1 GCA_029858245.1 Candidatus Zixiibacteriota bacterium | reverse complement strand
TTCAGGTTAAATCAAATCCAAAAGGATTAGTCGATCTGGAGGAATTAAAAAAGGCTATGGATGAAGAGGTTGCATGTTTTATGCTGACCACTCCCAATACCCTGGGTCTTTTTGAATTACAGATAGAGGAGATATCTAAAACAGTGCACGATGCAGGAGCTTTGCTTTATATGGATGGTGCAAATCTAAATGCCCTACTGGGCTTAGTGCGCCCGGGAGATATGGGTTTTGATATCGTGCACTTCAACCTGCATAAAACCTTTTCTACTCCTCACGGAGGGGGAGGACCCGGGTCGGGTCCATTAGGAGTAAAAAAGTTCCTGGAGCCTTTTCTGCCGGTTCCGGTTATAAGTAAAAAGATCGATAATACAGGTAAAGAAATTTATTCTCTGAGCTATGGAAAACCTGACTCCATCGGAAAAGTGCAGGGATTTTACGGAAATTTCGGTATTATGGTTAGAGCGTATGCATTCATTCGAGCCTGTGGATCTGAGAATTTAAGGAAGCTCTCGGAGAATGCAATAATAAATTCAAATTATATTATGAGTTCCTTAAAAGATTTTTATAATCTTCCTTATCCCGGTCCCTGTATGCACGAGTTCGTTTTATCCGGCATTAACCAGAAAAGTAAGGGAGTCCGAACTCTGGATATTGCCAAAAGGATTCTGGATTACGGAATGCATGCTCCTACCGTTTATTTCCCCTTGATAGTATCTGAAGCTCTGATGATTGAGCCTACTGAATCCGAAAGCAGGGAAAGCTGCGATGAGTTTATCAAAGTTATGAAGATAATCGCAAAGGAAGTGGAGGAAAATCCTGAATTGGTAAAAGGTTCACCCTACAATACTCCGGTTGCTCGTCTGGATGAGGTTAAAGCCAGCAGGGATTTAAACGTAAGGTGGACAGGCAGGGAATGAGTTCAAAGCCTGAAGGTTCTGAATTTACAAACCCGCTTTTTTCTTTAAGGCGGGTTTTCTTTGAAATCTCATAAATAAAGTGTATTTTTAAATAATGATTCAGTTAAAAAACATATTTTTTGATTATGCATTATCAGGTGGTAAAGTTATACATGCATTGTCAGATATTAATCTTGACTTCAGAGAAGGGGAATTAGTTTCCATAATAGGCTCCAATGGCTCGGGCAAAACCACTTTAGCCAGGCTTCTCAATGGGCTTTTAATATCCTCTTCAGGCAAGGTACTGGTGGATGGTCTTAATCCGAAATACGAAAAAGATCTTAAGTTAATCCGTCAGAGAGTGGGAATGGTTTTTCAAAATCCGGACAACCAGATTATAACCACATCCGTGGAAAGGGAGATCGCCTTTGGACTGGAAAACCTGAATTTACCCTACGAGGAGATGAGGGAAAGAGTGGAGTGGGCTCTCTCTGCTTTTAATCTCTGGGATTACAAGAATACACCGCCTCATAAGCTATCTGGCGGTGAAAAACAAAAAGTAGCCGTAGCTGCAGTTTTAGCTATGAAACCAAAATATCTGATCCTGGATGAGCCAACCTCACTTCTCTCGCCTGAAGACAGGGATAAGTTAAATTCCCTGATAGAGAGATTAGCTCAGGAAATAAAAGTTACCATATTCAACATAACTCAATTTCCAGATGAGGCTGTATTGGCTCATCGTATTCTGGTGTTATCTGATGGAAAGGTAGTGCTGGATGGGCCACCTTCAAAAGTATTTGGTGAATCTCAAAAGTTCAAAGAGATAGGGTTATCCCTGCCAAAAAATCTGGAGATAACCGACCGATTAAAAAACGAAGGGTTCAAATTCAAGAGGAATATTTTGGATTTCGATGATTTAATTAAAGAGTTCAATTCACTTGAAGGAGTAAATCTGCAGTTACCTCTTGGACACGATAAATCAAAGAAAAGCAAGTACCGAAAAACCGTTTCAAAAGACAAGACACTGATTAAACTTGAAAATTCAGGCTTTGTCTACAATCCTGGAACCCTGCATTTCAAAGAGGCTTTAAAGGGTATTAACCTGGAAATAGAAGAGGGTGAATTTGCCGGGTTGCTTGGACCCACAGGTTCAGGTAAAAGCACTCTGGTGCAGCATTTTAACGGGCTGCTGTTTGCCACCTCCGGGAATATTCTGGTCAATGGACTGGAGCTGAAGGAGAAAAAACCTTACCTGCAAAGAATCAGAAAGGAGATCGGGCTGGTTTTTCAATTTCCCGAAAATCAGTTTTTCGAAGACACTGTTTATAATGACATCGCTTTCGGACCTAAAAATCTGGGTCTGGAGAATGACGAGATCAACCGCAGGGTAAAGAAATCTATGGATACAGTGGGATTGGATTTTGATGATTTTGCCTGGCGCCTACCTTTTTCCTTGAGCCATGGTGAGCAGAGAAGAGCTGCAATTGCAGGCGTGCTGGCACTGGAGCCTCAGGTATTAATCCTGGATGAGCCAACTGCGGGATTAGATTCAGATGGAACCTGTCGGATTAAAAACGCTCTCCTGGAGCTGAACAAAAAAGGGGTTACTATAATTTTAATCTCACACAATCTGGAATTGGTAGCAGAAGTGTGTGAAAGGATAATTTTCCTGAAAGAGGGCAGAGTTTTGTACGACGGCACTAAAATAAAATTCTTTAAAGAGGCTGCTAAACACTGGGTGGAGGGGATCAAGCTCCCGGTGATAATTGAGCTGGTAAATGCCCTTAACGCATCAGGATTTAACATCAGGGAAGATATCTATAATCTGGATGAATTAGTCAAGGAACTGGTTTCAATGTTTATGAGGTAAATAATCATTTTCTTCTGGATCAAATAGTACTTTGAAAATGTTAGATTTCAGTTACCTTTTCCCTGCAGGGTGGTATCTCTTGATTCTCCAAATTAAATGCTTAAATTAATTTAGACAAACGGAGAGGAAGATTGGCAGAACTTAAATCTATAAAATTCTTGGCAAGGTTAAGGCTGAGATATGTAATAGTGCTCACCCTCCTTTTTGCTTTAGTCCTTTTTCTGATTGCTTTTTTCAGTATCGAGAAGAACAAGCTGAATATGCTCAAAGTGATGGAAAAAGAGGGAAAAGCTCTTCTGGAGAGTCTGGTTATAGCCAGCCAGAATACTGTCAGGGCAAATACCCTGTTAGAAGAGCTGCTGGAAAGAAGACTTCTGGATATCGCGAGAATAGTAAATCAAATGGAGCAGGATGGGACAGCAACTGAAAAAAAGTTAGAAGAACTGGTTACGATTAACTCACTCTGGAGAATTGATTTTATAAACAGCAGTGGTAAGGTGGAAAAGAGCAGTATTCCTGAGCCAGGCGAAATTTACCATGACACCGCCGATTTCCCAGCGAAGAGACTTGAAATGGTGTTGAAAGGTGAAATAAACGAGGCAGATTTTGAGATAAAAGGAAAAGATATGCTATCGGAGAATAGATATGCAGTGGTCTTGAAAAGGTCAAAGTCATCAGGAGGAATAGCGGTTATATCACCTGCGGCATATATGGACGATTTCCGGAAGGAAATAGGAATCGGTTATCTGATCCAGAATATAGGGCAGCAAAGTGGCATAGAATATATCCTCCTTCAATCCAGAGAGGGGATCGTTTTTGCTTCCAAAAAA
>JAOUFL010000217.1 GCA_029858245.1 Candidatus Zixiibacteriota bacterium | reverse complement strand
TTTACTACCCGCTCACATTTTATAATATAGGCGTGTTTCAACCGGACCTCACTACCCGGACTCAAGCGGAAAAATCCTTTGGGAGGAGTTTCCCTGAAGTCATCCTTCTCGATATAAATAACTTTTGAAAAGGGGATCTTACGAGTTCCCATACTTTCATCCTCAGGATTATTTAGGGCATCTAATTCCTCTACCTGATTTTCCGGATAATTATCTATGATCACCTTCAACGGTCTTAATACTGCCATAACACGTGGTGCTCTTTTATTCAGGTCTTCACGCAGACAATGTTCCAGTAAAGCGATATCCACTATGCTGTCCCTTTTTGCTACTCCAATCCGGTCACAAAAATCACGGATCGACTCAGGTGTATAACCCCGTCGTCTGAACCCGGAAATAGTGGGCATTCTCGGATCATCCCAGCCATTTACTTGCCCTTCATTCACCAACTGGAGAAGCTTTCGTTTGCTCAGGACGGTATGGCTTAAATTCAAGCGCGCAAACTCGATCTGCTGTGGATGATGTATTTCCAGCTGTTCGACAAACCATTCATACAGGGGGCGATGGTCTTCAAACTCCAGCGTGCAGATGGAATGGGTAATCCCCTCAATGGAATCAGATTGACCATGAGCAAAATCATACATCGGGTAAATACACCATTTATTACCGGTTCGGTGATGTGCAGCATGAAGGATACGGTATAAAACCGGGTCACGCATATTTAAATTTCCAGAGGTCATATCGATTTTAGCGCGGAGAACACGGGAGCCATCCGGGAATTCACCGTTACGCATGCGTTCGAAAAGCTCAAGATTTTCCTCAATGGAACGGTTGCAATAACGGCTTTCCCTGCCTGGCTCAGTCAGAGTGCCCCGGCCATCCCGGATCTGGTCAGCATTCTGGTCATCCACATACGCCAAACCTTTTTTGATTAGCCGGATTGCGAATTGGTGGAGCTGCTCAAAATAGTCTGAGGCATAAAACTCCCTGTCTTCCCAATCGAATCCCAGCCAACGAATATCCTCCTTGATCGATTCCACGTATTCGACTTCCTCCTTGGTTGGATTAGTATCGTCGAATCTCAAATTACATAAGCCCCCGTATTGAGCTGCTATGCCGAAATTAAGACAGATGGATTTAGAATGTCCGATATGCAGGTAACCGTTTGGCTCCGGTGGAAACCGGGTACACACTTTTCCACCATATTTACCTGTTCTTAGATCCTCTTCGATAATCTCCCGGATGAAATCCAGACGATGTGCGGAATTAGTATTACTCATTTCAAATGGTGCTCTTTTTTGAAATTATATCTAAAATTCTTTGTTTATCAAATAAACAATATAGAAATTCCAGATTATTATGCCACAAAAAAATAAATAACTATGTTTTAGAGATTTATAGTCATTTAACTTTTTCAATGTTTATTTTTAACAGGAAAGCTGGTTGATATACATCTACAGATAAAAAAAGAGGTATGGGTTGCATACCTCCCGAGTTTAAAAAATTCTCTTTCAGGGATTAGCAATTTTTTTCCCTGATCCCTAAAGCCTTCTCAATCATCTTCTGCAGGGTCTCTATCCTGAAGGGTTTTCCCGTAAAGCCCGAGGCTCCGTTTTTCTCCGCCTGCTTCTCCATCTTGGGATTGGCATAGGAGGAAATCATTATAACCGGAAGCTGCGGGTATTTTTTCTTCACCTCATCCAGCAAGTCGAAGCCACTGGGTTTGGGCATCTCCACGTCGGTGATTACACAATCGACCTTTTTTTCCTCCAGAAGTTTCAGGGCTGTCTCCGTATCGAGAGCACAAAGGGTCTGGTATTTGAACATCTGCAAAAGATTGCTTATGAGGTCCAGTATATTCTGATGATTATCCACCACCAGGATATTCTTTAATTCGTCCATATAGCCTCACAGATTTTACTTGACAATAAAGTTGTAAGATTTATTTTTCAAAAGCTCTCTGTAACCGATATATAATATCGGCAGATAGTGCGATTTCTTTTACTGGGGGATCGTCCAGCGGCAGGACGTGTGGCTCTGGACCACAAAACCGGGGTTCGAATCCCTGTCCCCCAGAAAGTTAAATCTTATTCTCGAAACCGCTTATTTCCCAATAAATTGGCTTAGTTTAGATATTTCACTAAAGCACAGAATTTCTAAATTAACCTTAAGTTTAAAAAGAACTTAAATCTATTAAAGAAAATATAGAAATTATAATTTTTCACTTGACAAATTCAGGATAATATTTATCTTATTAATAGATTTTTATTCAGCCCATTCCTAAAGTGAGGGGAGAGGGGAGCTGATATAAAAAGTGATATTTTACAATTTATTATTAATCTTTTCTATTCTGGAAGAATTTTTGTTGTAAGGAGGTTAAATTTTTTCTCATTTAAGGAGGTGAGGTAAAAACTCAATAGCTATTTGATACCTGCAAGAGGGGACTCAGGGATGAGATACAGTTCAGTTTAACATTAACCTTTAAAACTATGGAGGAAATAGCGATGTGTTGTTGTAAGGAAAGCTTTATTTTAAAAACCACTGTATTTATCTCAGTAATTTTGATGATAGGCTTAACAGGTGGTGCTTTGGCTCAGCTTGCTACGACATTTGAGCTTGATGGTAATGCCATCGAACAGGGAGCTATACCTGGCGAGGATTGGGACCTGGTTAACTCAACTGGCGGCTCTGCTGAGGTTCATACCGGTGTTCTGGTAGACCCTTCTGATTCTACTCGTTTTACAGAAGGTTCCAAGGACATACTTGACTTAGATGAGTGGGGTTGGGACAATCAAGCCTCGCCTCCCAAGGATCAGATCACTAATGCCTATGCTGCTCTTTATGCTGGAAACCTGCTTTATTTCGGTGCAGATCGTTATGCTACCAATGGCGATGCCCAGATAGGTTTCTGGTTGTTTAAGAATCCTGTCGGCCTTACCACTGTGGATGGGAAGGGGAGATTTGTTGGACTACACGCTATTGGTGATATTCTGATACTCAGCAACTTCACCAAAGGAGGTAGAGTCCCCAATATTCAGGTTTTCATGTGGGTAGGTTCAGGAGGTTCTCATGGTACCCTGGACTCTATTCCGGCCGATCCCGCATCCGCTTTTGCTATTGTGAATTCCGTTGCCACACTTTCACCCTGGGATTATGTGCCCAAAAAAGGTACGCCTGGAATCTTCCCGGTAAATGCCTTTTTCGAGGGTGGATTGGACCTGGGTGCACTTGGTATTGAAGGGTGTTTTTCAGAATTCCTGGTTGAAACCCGTTCCTCCCAGTCCGTGAAAGCGGAACTGAAGGATTTCGCCATGGGAAGTTTTCCAGCGAGTCCACAAGTAACGGTCAATGATGATATGGTATGTGAGGAGGCTACAGGACATCTATGTGCCACGGTGAGTGGAGGGTTGCCGCCATTTACCTATAGCTGGAGTGGTCCTGAGGGGTTTTCAGCTAGTACCGAATGTATTGACCCGACAGTATCAGGTACCTATATGGTGACTGTGACCGGTTCGAATGGATGCGAAGGACAAGGATCTGGGACTTTGATGATTAGTGCAGGAGTGGAATGCAACATTACCGGTGATGATACAGTATGTG
>JAOUFL010000216.1 GCA_029858245.1 Candidatus Zixiibacteriota bacterium | reverse complement strand
GAGTGCCGGATTGTTCACTTGATAGTTTAAGCATCACTTCCGGATTGACAAACCCCAATCTTTCGCAGATTAAATTGATCTTTTCGCCAGTCCTTTTCTGTTCCCGCTGGGCAACTTCATATTGTTTAAGCGTTACCAGCTTTGATTCCAGAAGCAATTCGCCAATTGACTTAGTCATCCTTCCCTCCTGAGCTCAAGAAAATAACTCTATCCCTAACGCTTTGTCTCAGCTCTGAACTCTCTTTAATAGAGTTTTTCAGGAAGAGAGAATAATAGGTCAATGCCTCTCTTTTTTCACCACAAAGGTCTTTTACCCTTCCAAGAGAATAAATTATCTGGGGATCACCCGGATTTATCTGATAGGCTTTTAAATAGGCTTTTATAGCTTCATTATATTCTTTCTGACTTTCAAAAATCTTTCCACTTAACAAATAGGCTTTACTGTTATCAGGATTTACCAGTAAAAGTCCATTAAGATACTCCTCTGCATTTTTATATTCTTCTTTTATGTAACTGACTAAGGCTAAGTTATACAATATCTTTGGCTCCTCTTTTTTTTGATTCAAAAGATAATTCAACTCCTTTTCAGCTTCTGCAATTCTGTTTTCTTCCAGATATATTGAGGATAGATTCAGTCGAGCTGGATAAAAATTTGGGTTTAACTCTATAGCTTTTAGATAACATTCCTCTGCCTCCTTTAATTTACCAGAGTTTTGACTCTTCAATCCGAAATCGAAATAGTTATTAACCAACTGCTTTTTTTCTGTTAGAGAAAGCTGATTGGGAGATTTTGAGTTTTCTTCGGATAAAGGAGTGTTTAAAACAAGCTTCTCTCTTTCAGAGGATTTGATTCCGGGTAAATTCTTTGCATTATTCAGAACTGGTGATTTAGCTACAGATTTTTCTGTTTGATATGACTTGTCAATTTTTTGTAAGTTTTGCTTTTCGATTGATGGTTTTACTTTTTCCTCACCAATATCTTCCGGGAAAGAAGATAACTTGGAATTTTTTAACTTATCTTCTTTCTTCTGGGATGGCAACAAAACTGTAGAATCCTCTTTTGATATGGTTCTTACGAAAGAGGATTGAGCTGATATCTTCTCCTTTTTAGATTTTTCTTTTTCAACCTGAACTTTATCCATGTATCCTGGATTTGATATACAAAGAGAATCTAAGCTCTTCCCTGCTAATGACATAGAAGAAGAATCCTCTTTTGGGGTGGTAGTGGTATCAAGGTTTATAATTGGGGGTTTTCCCCTGGCTTCTTTCAGCCTTTCACTCAAATTTCTCCTGGGTTTTGGAATAGGGGAGTATGAATCATTAAGCACATTACTCCAGAGATAATAACCTCCCCCACCTATAAGAGAAAATATCCCTGTGAATAAAAGTACATAAGCGATCCCTTTTTTCTTTTTAGGCTTAAAGGAAATATTGTTCTCTAATCCCTGTACTTTTTTTTCACCCTCTACCCTTTTTATGACTTTTGAAATCAGTTTCATATATTTTAAATTTTTTCTGAATTTGTTCTTTTCAATGTCTCAATCCTGCTTAAAAGCCTGTTCTCACAGGGGATTAACCTTTTCAGGCTTTCTGAGCCTTCAAGCACATGGCTTTCCTGAATGGTTTTCAAATTATCTACAAAGGCAGACATCAGAGCCCTTTCACAGAGCGCATTAACCAGCCTTGGTATTCCAGATGACAACCTGTATATGCTTTTAATGGCTTCGCTGGTGAAGCATATCTCGGGATCTCCCGCTGCGATACTCAACTGAGATTTTATATATAGTTTAATCTCCTCAGGTTCAAAAGGCAGGAGATTGTAGCGAACAAGAATACGCTGGTCTAACTGTCTTAATCCTCTTTTCTTCAGTCTTTCTTCTAACTCTGGTTGAGTGAAAAGAACAATGTGCAGAAGTTTGTCTCTCTGGGTTTCCAGATTTGATAGTAGCCTCAAGCCCTCCAGGGTCTCATCCCCAAGTGTTTGGGCTTCATCTACTAAAACGACAACTCGTTTCTGGTCTCTATAAAAATTCAACAGCATCTGGGCTAATCTCTCCAGAAGTTCGGCATCAGATGTAACTTCACTTTTAGAATAATGTTCAGTAGAATATCCCAGCAGGTTATTTATAATCTCATTTGCAGAAATCCGCGGATCGAAAATACGAATTATTTTTAAATCATTTCCAGATTTCTCTATGAAATAGCGTGATAGTATGGTTTTACCGGTACCAGGTTCACCTGAGATCAGCGTAAATCCCATCCCTTCGTAAATCCCATATCTTAGATGATTCAAAGCTTCCGAATGGGAATTAGAAAAATAGAAGAATTTAGGATCCGGTGTTATCGCAAAAGGCTCATCTTTAAAATTATAGAACTCCCGATAAGCCTCGATAAGTTCTACCCGGATTATACTTTCCTTTCCGTCTTTTTTCTCATGGATGTTAAACTCCTCTGTTGAGAATCTATCCTCTTTTATCTCCTCTTCCGATGCAGAACGATAGATCAGCTTCATTAGTTCATTCCTCCTTGTAACTTAATTGACTCACCTTAGGGGTCAAGATTATTACCAGCTCGGCTCTTATTTCTGTTCTTTCGTCTCTTCTAAAGAAAAATCCTAAAAGAGGAATATCCCCTAAGATTGGTACTTTTTTCTGGGTTACAGATTCTTTGGTGGTGATAAGACCTCCCAGGATTACACTTTCCCCATTTTTCATTCCCACAGTCGTGCTCATCTCTCTGATGTCCAGAATTGGAGCCCTTAAGGTTTGACCCTGAAAATCAAACTCCTCCCATTGGTTCAGGTTGGTTATAATTGGAACCACATGTAAGGTGACATATTCATCTGATGATATATATGGCGTAACTCCCATTAATATTCCCAGGAGGGCGCTTTTCTGTTCAGGCACGAGCAAGGGTTGACCCACTTCCACACCGCCGGGCAATCCAGATAGTTCCCAGTATACCTGAACTTTTCCTACATTTATCATGGCGGTTTGTCCATTCAAGACATTCAGCCTGGGTTTGGATAGAACTTTTACCTTGCCGTATCTGCCCAGGGTGTTGAAAAGAAAGGTATTATCTGGAGTTGTTCCGGAAAATTCTAAGACTGAACCTGGAAGTGAAAGACTTTGAGTGGCTTTTAAATTTATTTTGTGGTGATCTATTAAAACCGAGGTAATAGTAGACCAGTCGATGCCGTAAGATTCCTGATTTTCCAGGGCAACCTCTAAAACTTCAGCTTCGATTATCACCTGTCGTCCTAAGGAACTTTTAACCTGATGTATGAATCTTTTTATTTCCTGAAGATTTCTTTTTTTATCAGTAACTATTATAATTCCACTTAATTTATTGATGAAGAAATCACCCTCAGGGGAAATCAGCTTGCCTAATCCCTCTTCGACCTGTTTCCACAGGTCTACTGATTCCTCTCTGGTTTGTCCGGATATCTGAAAGCGCCCGCTCAAGCCCCCTATCTCGGAATTTGTTCCCAAAACATCCCCTCCCACATCTATGCTTGAAGATATTTTATTGGGAACCTCGCCTAATTCAAATTTCCAGGTATCATAAAGTTTAATTTGCATGGTGGGGCTATTCATGGAGTAA